>CAZRNC010000522.1:0-2156 GCA_964601285.1 uncultured Thermomicrobiales bacterium
CGGTGGGTTTGTTGCGGAGGTCGACGCCGGTGCGGGGCATGCGGAGGCCGCGGCGGCCCTGTTCCATCTGGGTACTGGTGAGGTACTCCTCGAGCCGTTGGGAGGCGATGACCAGCGCGGTGCGGGCTTCCATCGCGACCTGGTGGACCTGCTGATCCTGGGCATTGGCGAACTCGGCGATGGAGTTGTATTCGGTCACCTTGCGGTTGGCACGGGCGACCGCCTCGGCGACGACTGGCGGCATGCCGGGGAAGATCCACTGGGCGTTATCAATCGCCCGGCGGTCGAACGGTGCCCACGACCAGATGACCGATGTTTCGTCGACCATCAAGGCGTTCAGGCGCATTTCGCCAACGACCGAGCGGAGCGTTGCCCGTTCGTCCTCGGCGATGAAAATCTGGGCGTCCGGGCGGATGGCCTGCGCAGCCTGGATCCGGGCAATGTTGCGGCGGGCAAACCAGTACACCAGCAAGCCGCCGGCCACTATTCCGGCCAGCACGGCTACAAGTGGAATCCACCAGTCCATGATTGCGTCCACCACCGATCCGGCTGCCCTTTCCTCGCTACATCCAGAGTGTAGCCGGGAATTGCCTGAAAGTCACACGTTTCATTGTACGTACGCAACGGAACAGGTTGCAAGCGGAAATCCCCTCAATGCTTCGTCAATCGCTCGGCCAGGGACTTGCCGTTCGGGGCGATGCCGGTCTCTTCGGCCTTTTTGTCGATCTGTTCAAAGCTGCGCTGGACGGCCCGTACTCCGATGTAGCGGAACGGTTCCGGCTCCCAGGATGGGCTTTTGCGGTTGACGAATGCCAGGTTGCTGATGTCGCTGTCGGTGCCGGTGATCAGGTCGGCCAGCATCCGGCCGAACAGGTTGGTCGGCCCGACGCCGGTTCCGGTGTATCCATAGGCCGCGGCCATGCCCTCGGCGGGATCCCAGGAGACGGTCGGAACGTAGTCCCTTGGCCAGCCGAGCGGACCGCCCCAACTATGGGTAAACGCCACATCGTTGAGCATCGGGAACCAGGTGCGGACATCGTCCTGGAGCATTTGCAGGGTTTCAGCGTGCCGGTCGTATTCCGGTTTGATCTTCGAGCCGAAGTGGTAGGGCGCACCGCGGCCACCGAAGAGAATCCGGCCGTCGTTGGTGTGGGTCAGGTATTTCACCATGTTGGTTGCCGAGGATAGCCCTTCGCGCGCTTCCCAGCCGATCGCCTGCCATTCTGCGGTCGAGAGCGGTTCGGTGAGGGTAATCAGCGAATAGACCGGCATCACCTTGCGCCGGAGTTGCGGGAAGCGGGAGAGCCAGGACTCGCCGGCGAGCACGATCACCTTGGCGCGGGCGTGTCCACGGGCCGTGTGCAGCACCGGATAGGCGCCGGTGGTGTAGCCGGTGACTTCGGTCTGTTCGTAGATCGTGGCGCCGTGGCGTTCGACGGCGCGGGCGAGTCCACGTGCCAGCTTGGCCGGGTGGATCTTCGCGCCGCGGCGGTTGAAATGCCCACCGACCGCGCCGGCAACGGAAACCCGCTCGGCCACCTGGTTGGCGTCCAGCACTTCGGATTCGTCGCCGAAGCCGAACTCCTCGAACGCTTGCTGGTCCTTGAGCAGTGTCTGCATCTGGTAGGGCTGCCGGGCGAGCCGCATGTAGCCGCCGCGGACGTAGTCGATGTCAAACCCTTCGCGTTCGCTGACCGCCCCGATCTCGTCGATGACGGTGTTAATCGCTGTTTGCAGGTCGATGGCTTCCTGCCGGCCGAAGAGATCAGCATAGCGTTTGATGCCGACCGGGAAGCGGTTGCCGAGTGTCCCGCCGTTGCGCCCGGAAGCGCCGAACCCGGCGATCTCTTTTTCGAGGATGGCGATTTTCAGTGAAGGATCACGTTGGAGCAGGTAGTAGGCGGTCCAGAGTCCGGTGAAGCCGGCGCCGAGGATGGCGACATCGACATCGATCGAGCCGTTCAGCGCCGGCCGCGGTGTCAGGTCGTCCCCACTGGTTTCCAGCCAGAAACTGGTCAGTGCGTAGTTGGTTCCCACCGGTTCACTCCATTTCATTGAGAAGCTGCATTGTGCAGGTTAGCGCGAAACGGGGCGCGTGGGCAGGTGGTGCATTGCATGCGCACCTGTTCCAACTAATTCGATGTAGGCTCCTTAGA
>CAZRNC010000523.1:0-2134 GCA_964601285.1 uncultured Thermomicrobiales bacterium
CTGGGTATCGGCACTGCCGGATAACCCGTTGGGCCGGAAGGTTGCTGGTGAACTGCAGCGTCACGGCGTTGATGTGCGCTCGGTGATCTGGCGGGACGATGCGCGGGTTGGCCTCTACTTCATGGAAGCCGGGGCACGACCACGCCCGACACGGGTGATGTACGACCGGGATGGCTCCGCCGTTGCTACGCTGAACCCGGATGACCTTGATACCTCGGTCGTTGGCCGTGCCCGTGCGCTCCACCTGACCGGCATCACCCCGGCACTCTCCTCGACCTGTGCCGAAATCTGCCGGCGGCTGCTCAACGCCGCATCCGATGCCGGGGTTCCGGTTGTCGTGGATGTGAACTACCGCTCGTTGCTCTGGTCTCCGGAAGAAGCTGCTACCGGCATTGCGCCGCTGCTGGAAGGTGCGAGCCTGCTCTTCTGTGGTGCAGGTGATGCTGAAACCATCTGGGGCATCAGTGGGGAGCCGGAGCAGATCGGCAGGGCGTTGCTGGAGCGATCCAGTGCCGGCCTGGTGGTAGTGACCCTGGGCGCGGACGGTGCATGCGCTGTCCAGCGTGACGGTGGAGCCTGGCTGCAAGCTTCACTGCCGGTGGATATTGTGGATCCGGTTGGCGCGGGCGATGCCTTCGCTGCCGGGTTCCTGCGGGAATGGCTTGGCAACCCGGACGACGTTGCGACGGCGCTGCGTGCTGGCGTCGGTATGGCGGCGCTCTCCATGACGATGCCCGGCGACCTGGCGATCGTCACCCTGGAAGAGCTGGCAGCGACACTGGCACAAATCGAGGGCGGAAGCCCGGATATTGTCAGGTAGGATCGCCCGGCTGCGCAATCGGCAGGTAGACCGTAAACGTTGTGCCAATTTCCGGGATGGACCGGATCCGGACATGCCCACCGTGTGTTTCCGCAACTTGCCGGACGATTGAAAGCCCCAGCCCGGTCCCGCCAACTGCCCGTGACCGTCCCCGGTCAACCCGGTAGAAGCGGTTGAAGATGTGTGGCAGATGCTCCTCGGGGATGCCGATGCCGGTATCTGAAACGAGAACCTCGGCAACCCCGGCCCGCCGGCGGAGTGCCAGGTTGATCGTGCCGCCGGCCGGGGTGTAGCGGATGGCGTTCTCAACCAGATTCCAGATGAGTTGACGTAACCGCTCCTCATCGCCGAGGACCAGCACCGGGTCGTTGGCGTTGAGATGGATATTGTGTCCAGGGCTGAGCGCATGTGCATCTGCGAAGACCTCGGCCATCACCTCATCCAGCTCGACATTGCGGCGGTCGATTGAACCTTCGGTGTCGGCATCGGCCAGGAAGAGCAGGTCATCGACCAGCCGGGCCATGCGGTCGACCTCTTCCCGTGCTTCGGTTGCGGCTTCCTGACGCTGATCGGGTGGGATATCGTGCACCAGCAGGTCGAGATTGCCGCGGACGACCATCAACGGGTTGCGCAGCTCGTGAGATGTGTCGGCCACCAGCGCCTGTTGGCGATCGAGCACGACCGTCAGCCGGCCGAGGATGTCATTGAAGGTACGTGCCAGCCTGCCGATTTCGTCGTTGGTTTCCGGCTCGGGCACTCGTTCACCATATTTGCCACTGGCTGCGAGTGTGGAGACGGCAGCAATCAGCTTGTTGACCGGCACCAATGCCTGGCGAGCCATCCACCAGCCGGCCAGCAACCCCGCCGGCACGGCGAAGAGCGCTGCAATAAGCAGGGCAATCCGCGAGCGCTGGATTGACCGGTCTGTTGGCCTGAGCGTTTCGCTGACCTCGATTACGGCAACCGGCGGGCCGGTTTCCGGCGCTACCAGGTAGAAGACTCGCCTGCGAGCAGCATCTTCACCGGTAGTCACAAACGCTGGCTCACCGGCGAGTGCAGCGTTCAACCCTGCCCTGGAGAGCGGCAGACCGTTGCCTTGCCTGGCCAGATCGTTCAGGGGTTGTCCGTCGGGGCCGAAGATCCGCACCCGTCCGGCGCCGTCGCTGGTCGTTGGCTCGGCAAGGACACCGCCGCTGGCGTGGATAATCTGGCCAATGCTGGTAGCGCGTTGTTCGAGATCGTCGTCGATCGCTGAGAGCAGCGTGCGTTCATAGAAGAAATAGATCAACCCGCCAGCAATGATGAACAGGCAGA
>CAZRNC010000524.1:0-2133 GCA_964601285.1 uncultured Thermomicrobiales bacterium
GTTCTCGGGTTCGGTGGTGTGACCGACTCTGACGGCAAGGCAAAAGCTGACTACGACACGATGAAGGAACGGGTGATGGGTCAGCTGAAGCAGACCTTCCGGCCGGAGTTCATCAACCGGATCGATGGCACGGTGGTCTTCCACGCGTTGACCGGCGAGCAAATCCGGCAGATCGTCAGCCTGGAGCTTGACCGCATTCGCAAGCAGCTTGCCGAGCAGGAGATCACCTTTGACATCACTGTCGGGGCGATGGATCTGCTGGGAGAGCGCGGCTACGACCGGCAGTATGGCGCACGGCCACTTCGCCGGATCATCCAGAACCTGATCGAAGACCCGATTGCCGAAGGGCTGCTGGCGGGACGCTTCTCGCCGGGCCAGACGGTGCGGGTGGACGTCGAAGACGACCTGCTTCGTATCGTCTCAAGTGATCTGGCAGCTATCGGCTAGACGGTTGACTGCGACACTTTGTACTGCATGAAACGAGGACGCCATTTGGCGTCCTCGTCTCTATCTGTTGAACGGGAAGCTGAGGGTCATGTCCAAACAGCGCACCAAATACGTCTGTCAGCAGTGTGGACTTGAAAGCCCCGGCTATTACGGACGGTGCCCTGATTGCGGCGCATGGGGGTCGATGGTGGAAACGCTCTCGACGCCGGCCAGGAAGGGTTCCGAACGGTCGACTCCATCCGGCGGGACAGCAACTCCCCGGCGGCTTGGCGAAGTTCCAAGCGCAGACGTTGCTCGCCGGCCGGTTCCGATGCGCGAGTTCTCACGGGTTCTCGGTGGCGGGGCGGTTCCTGGAGCGCTGGTACTGGTTGGCGGCGACCCCGGGATTGGTAAATCGACACTCTTGCTGCAATGCGCCGCTGGCATTGCCGTCAGCGACGGCCCGGTGCTCTATGTGACCGGCGAAGAGTCGGCCCAGCAGGTGCGCTTGCGAGCGGACAGATTAGGGTTGACCGCTGACGATCTCTACATCCTTGCCGAAACCCGGCTCGAGGCGATCCTGCAACAGGCTGAAGCATTGAATCCCTCGGTGGTGATTGTCGATTCGATCCAGACTGTCTATGTCGATGAGATCACATCGGCGGCTGGCAGCGTCAGCCAGGTGCGCGAGTGTACGGCACGGCTGATGTCACACGCCAAGCCGCGGAATGTCACGGTGTTCCTGGTCGGGCATGTCACCAAGGAGGGTGCGATTGCTGGTCCGCGTGTGCTGGAACACATGGTGGATGCGGTGCTCTATCTCGAAGGTGAGCGGTTCCAGCAGTACCGGATTCTGCGTGCCGTCAAGAACCGGTTCGGCTCAACCGATGAAATCGGTGTCTTCGAGATGGTCGAGAGTGGCATGCGTGAAGTCCACAATCCGAGCGAGGCGTTCCTCCAGGAGCGGTCTCAAAACTCGGCTGGCTCAACTGTGATCGTCACGATCGAGGGAACCCGGCCGATTCTGGTGGAAGTCCAGGGATTGACGACCTCGGCAGCCTACGGCAATGCACGCCGTTCTGCAAACGGGTTTGATCTCAACCGGTTGCAGATGCTGATTGCCGTCCTGACCAAACGTGTCGGTATGCCGCTCAGCGACCAGGATATCTACGTCAACGTTGTCGGCGGATTACGGGTTGTTGAACCAGCCGCCGACCTTGGCATTGCCTTGGCGGTCGCGTCGAGTTTCCGCGAACGTAAGATCGATAGCCGGTTGGCCGTTGTTGGCGAGGTTGGCCTCTCCGGAGAACTGCGCTCTGTGAGCCAGGTGGATCGCCGGATCGGTGAGGCGATGAAGTTGGGATTCCAGCGCATCCTGATCCCGGCCACGCTCGGACGCGGTTTGGCCAGAGCACCGGAGGGGATCGAAATCCTCAGGGCAGGATCGCTGTCCGAAGCGGTCGACGTGGCATTGGGCGGTCGGTAGGAGCTGGCTAAACTCGTCATCCCGACCATCTCCTCCCGTCATCCCGAGCGAAGTCGAGGGACCTCGAGGGTCGGATCTTTTCATGTGATGTCAAGCTTCGAGGCTCGAGGTCCCTCGACTTCGCTCGGGATGACGGGAGGAATTCACCTGTTCCAACCACTTCCAGTTTTGGCTTGTACAGGCCGGTTTATCTGTCATCCTGAGCGAAGCCGAAGGATCTC
>CAZRNC010000525.1:0-2132 GCA_964601285.1 uncultured Thermomicrobiales bacterium
GGATGCCCTGGTCGGCGTAGTCGTGCCGTAGCTGGCGGACACCTTCGATGATCGCGAACATGCCGTACATTCCGGAGTGGGTGTAGGAAAGCCCACCACCGTTAGTGTTCATCGGGAAATCGCCGCCCGGCGCGGTGCGCTGGTTGCTGACGAACGCTCCACCCTCACCCTTGGCGCAGAAGCCCAGCTCTTCTAGCGAGAGCAGCACGGTGTAGGTGAACGAGTCGTAGATCATCGCGAGATCAAGCTCATCATGGGTGACGCCAGCCATGTCGAACGCGGTCTTGCCGGAATGTTTCGCGGCAAAGCTGGTGTAGCTCGGCATCTGGGAGATCATGGCGTGGTCGTGGCCCTCGCCGACACCCAGCACCGCAATCGGAACCTGGTTCAGCGTCTGGGCGCGTTCGATTGAGGTCATGACGTAGGCGCCACCGGCGTCGGTCACCAGACAGCAGTCGAGCAGGTTGAACGGCCAGGTGATCTGGCGGGACTCCAGCACGTCCTGAATCGTGATTTCGTCGCGCATCATCGCCTTGGGATTGAGCATGGCCCACTTGCGGGTGGCAACGGCAATTTCTGCCAGTTGCTCCTTGGTGGTGCCGAACTCGTGCATGTGCCGGCTGGCTGCCATGGCGTATGCGCCGACTGGCTGAGGCAGGCCGTATGGGGCCTCGAACTGGCCGCGCAGAGAGTCCGGACCGATAGCAGGACGGGCCATGCCGACGCGGGAGCGTCCGCTTTCACCGTGGGTGACGAGGGCAACCTCGCAGCGGCCGGTTGCGATGGCTGTCGCCGCGTGGGCGATGTGGATGACGAACGATGAACCGCCGACGGCGGTGGTGTCGGTCACTTTCGGCTCAATGCCCAGGTATTCGCCAAGCTCGGTCGTTGAGATGCCGGCGGTGAAAAGTCCGTCGACATCATCCTTGGTCAGGCCGGCTTCGGCCAGCGCCGAACGGGCTGCCTCGGCATGCAACATGATCGCCGGCTTGTCCGGCACGCGCCCAATCTGGTCTGACTCCGCCACCCCGACGATGGCAGTTTTCCCTGAAATGCTCATAGGTGCTGGTTCCTTCCTTTCCCGTTCGGTGAATTGCTACTGTGCTTTTAGCAGATCCCTGGTTAGTTCTGCATGACCAACGTGTTCATTTGCGTGATTGGACATGAAAATCAACAGGCCAAGCCCGGTCATCGGTCCCCGGCGCGGGTGTTCGTAGACCCTGGCCAGGTCCTCTTCGGTGAGCGTTTCCAATGTTTGCTGGATTTTTGTCTTGAGGTCGGCCCAACGCTGGTTGATCCATTCGGTCGATTCACCGACGGCGGCGAATTCGGCGTCGCGATCGCGGTGGACCTCCTGTCCGCCGAGGAGCCCGATGATTGATTGCTCGACGGTGCCAGTCATGTGGACGGCCATTACATACAGGCTGTTCGTCTCCGGTGCCGGCGGTTTCCAGTTGATTCCGTCCGCGTCCAGTCCTTCCATGCAGGCGATGATCCGGTCGATCGCCGCGGTCAGAGGTTCCGAGAATGCAGATGCGGTGGTCATGGGTGGTCCTTTCGGTTTGCCTTATCGAACGGCCAATTCGCCGGATTGTTCGCGATATATGTCCGAACGCGATCCAGATCCCGTTCATCCCGGATGATGTGGTCGTAATAGTTGCGGTGCCATTTGAAATCGGTCAATCCAGCGTTTCGGATCCTGCGGGCGGCTACTGCCTTAAAGGCCCTGACAACTTCGCCAAGGTCGACCGAACTCGTACGGGCGCGATTCATCGCGCCCTGCTGTGGATGATTGGACCTTTTGGAATTCCCAACATGCGTGGAGTCCAGACGGGGCGCGATGAATCGCGCCCGTACGAGTTCCTCCTCGGATGTTTCGAGGAGCGTAATGATTCCATGCACATGGTTGGGCATAATGACAAACACGTCCAGGCCCACCGCGTCGAAACGACTTGGTAACGTTTGCCATGTCTCCGACGTGATTTCTCCAAAAGTATTCAGCGCAACCTGCCCGTCGGTCACCTCCCCGAACACTTGACTGAGGCGATTAGTGACGACGGTCACAAAATAGTTTCCCGGCGTCGAGTAATCAAACCCCTCCGCCCGTAACGTGTTCCTCCGCCGGGGCGCGT
>CAZRNC010000526.1:0-2117 GCA_964601285.1 uncultured Thermomicrobiales bacterium
CGAGGGAGAGGCATGGCCTCTCCCGTACGGGTGTCAGATCCCCTGTGGGCCTGTACTCAGGGTAACAGTAGGCGAAGGTCGGAATAACAATCCAGACTGGTCTGCTCCGGCCCAGCTCGCCATGAGTCGAGCGGGCGAATGCAAGGCCCCTACGAAAGACGGTCTAATCGTCTCCTACTGGCGGGTCAGGTTCAGCCCACTGCAGCGTCACGCACGTAGGTACCGGGAAGTTGGCATCATTCACCATTCCGGTGACACAGTTCTGAATAACAGATGGCAATGCGACCGGCGTTGCTGGCTGGACAACCGTTGCATCGAACTCGAGCGTCAACGAGGTGAACGGATCTTCCAGATCTTCGGCATCGTCTGCCGACAGCGTCCAGGTGATCGTTTGTCCAGTAGCACCGCAAGTCGTGCCGGACGTGCAGGTAAGGCTGTCCGCTACGAGTTCAAGGGTATTGGGCAACACGTCCGATACCGAGAACGCAAACTGTGGTTCATCGTCGTCCGGTAGAGCAAATGTCACGATGAATTTGACGACATCATCCGTCTGGACTGTCGTCTTGTCAGCTGTCTTCACCGGCGCAGCCGGCGCGCAAGTAATCGTTACGGTGTCACTATCCACGTTGAAATGCAGCCAATGGCGGCCGTCGTTGTGGCGCTGGTCCTCGTGGGCGATGCGTCCCTGCATGTGATGCTCGTCCCAGACCATCAACCGTACCGTGAACGTGCCAACCGTGTCGCAGGTGTACTGAACGGTTTCTCCGCTCGCATCAGGATCATCTGCCGGACTGTTTTGCCCGTCCCTGTCGCAGTCGTTGGATCCCGGCGCACAGATACCGTACTGCTCACCTTCCGTGTAGGCCGGCATTGCACCGCCGGTCTCGACTGCCGTATTGAAATCCCAGTAGTACTGCGCCGGCACGTTGTTCATCGGCCCGACCGGGCCGTCGCTGTCGGAAGATCCGGCAGCGGACAGCGTGATGGATTCCCCGAGAGCCATCTCGTAGGAACCAACACAGCTCGTCGTGGTCTGGATGCAAGCATCGGCGACCGGCTTGTAATAGCGATGCAGGAATTTCGCCCAGTTTGAGCCAGTGAATTTGAATGCGTCGTCATCTTCCATCGGGTGATACTGGCTGGCCGGCCCAAGGATGCTCGCTTCCGAATCCTGGTCATAGAGATGCGTGCCACGGGTAGTGAAGTTTGCTTGCGGGTCGAAGAGCGGATTGTCGAATCCGTTGCTACTGCGCAAGATCGGCGTATTTGGGCCAACGTGCGGGCCCGTTGCCGGCGGGTTGCTCGGGTAATGCGGCAAATCCTGGGTTCGCGGGAAATAGATCGAGATACCGTGCGAACTGGAATTCGCCGCACCCGGCGCAGTCCGTAGCACGATCACCGCATCATCGACACCGTCCTGCACGGCTTCCGACAGGCTGGCAGCGCTCAGGGAGGCGGTCCCGATCAATCCGGCAAACTGGCTTAGGTCGATGAAGTTGTTATCGGCATACTCGGCAACCGGCCCGCGACCTGATGTCTTGATAATGATCTGGCCGTTGTCGTTCGGGTTATTCGCCGTCTTGGTGTCTTCGACATCGTTCTTCAACGCCGCAGCGAACGTATTCACTGCTGTCACCAGCGACGGGATTTCACTCAAATCGATCGCTGCCCAGGTGTAGGTTCCCAGCTCGGCACGAGCACTGGCGAACGGCCTGATCGACCCGATAAAGCTATCGTAGCGGTCAGCGTGGCGATCCACCATGATTTCCGCCACTTCGGCGCCGGTGAGTTCCGGGTCAGCTTTCAGGTCGCTGATAAACACCTGCCAGGGGAAGTGGCCCCAGGTTACCTGCTCGCTGGCAACCATAAAATCTGCTCGAGTCGACATCTGGGAGGCAACCTCAATGGTAGCCATCAGGTTGGTATCGAACTTGATGACATCAAACTTCCTGCCAAGCGAGGCCAGGCCCGATTCCAGTTCGCTCATCGTCAGGAAATCGTCTGCCGGCGAGCTCTGGAAGAGACCCTTCCAACCGCGACCATGACCGCTGAGCACGATCGTATTGTGATCGGCCGGGAAGTTGGAGTTTGCCCAGGTGATGAACCCGCCGAGCTTG
>CAZRNC010000527.1:0-2106 GCA_964601285.1 uncultured Thermomicrobiales bacterium
ACAAGGGAATGACGGCAATATCGTCCAGTGCGACCTGTTGCGCCTGGAGAAAGAGGTCAGCGCGCCGGTCAGGATCAGCTTCTATCGCCGCCAGATCAACCAACCGGTCGAACTCCGGATTGCTGTATCCAGAGTAGTTGTCCGCCGAACCGCTGCGCAGGAGCGCGGTCAACATATTCTCCGGGGCCGGGAAGTCTGCGACCCAGGTCAGGACAAACGCCGGCATGTCGCGTTGGCTCAACCGGTCGACGAACTCCGGCCAGGACTGGTCGAGCGCGATCAGGTTGATGCCAAGATCCCGGCCGAGAACGGCTGAAGCCACACCACCGATCCAACCACCTGCCTCAACGATGACCGGCGAGACGTCCAACTCCGAGCTGTCGCGAAAGCCTTCGGCCGCTGCTATGTCAAACGGCATGGTCATAGAATCCCAGGATTGCCCCTCGATGCCCGGTGGGATCATCCCGGCCGCCATCGTCACCCGGCCATCAAGGGCGATCTCAACCAGTCGTTCAACCTCGAAACCGGCAGCGATCATTTTCCGAACATCCGGATCGTCAAACGGCGGTTGAGTGAGATTGAACGCAATGTAGGTCGTCGAGAGCAGATCTGTCACAACCAGTTGTTCATGCAAGCTACTGCCCGGAGATTGCACCCGATCAACGGCCCAGCCAGGAACCGAAGCGATGTCGATCTGCTGCCCCTCGTAGAGATTGAACGGCTGGTTGGCACTCGTTCCGAGCCGGACAGTAATCCGCTTGAGCCGTGGTTCACCGCCGGCAAAGTCTTCGAACGCAACCAACTCGAGCTGTTCTGCTTCGGAGTAATCCGACACCATGAATGGACCTGAGCCGTTTCTTCCGGCCCACCAATCGCCACTACCGGCTTCGGACGAGTCCACAATCGACGCCGGAGACCCCGTCAGCTTCATCAGGAAGCTCGCAGACGGGCGAATCAGGGCAAACTCGACCGTGAGGTCGTCCACTGCCTGTATGCCGGAAATCGTGGACGCTGTGCCGTTGAAGCGTTCTTCAGCCCCGACGATGTCATCGAAATACGGTGCCGATGACAGGTCGTGACCGTTGCCGCCGGCCAGTGCCGGATCAGATGCCCGGTTGAACGAGGCAACAACTGCGCCGGCATCAATCGGGGAACCGTTGTGAAACGTCAGACCATCATGCAGCCGGAACCGGTAGGTCAGTCCATCTTCTGCAACTTCGATCGTTGCGGCCAGTTCAGGGACTGGCTGCAGATCCGCGTCCAGTTTCATCAATCCCCGGAAAATCTGGCGAGAGAGGAAGGCAGAGTCGACATCGCGGACGAGCGCCGGGTCCAGCGTTTGCAATCCAAAGACAGAACCTGCCAGCCGCAGATGCTGGTCTGATTCTGGCGACCGGTCTTCCGAAAGCGAGCATGCAGGTGCGACAATCAGCACGAACAGGATTGCCAGCATTGGCAATCTGCCTGTCCGCGACCAGCAGGAAGCAGCTATGCTCGACATTGCGGCACTTCCAATAGCCCTTGCGTTGACACTCTGGGATGCACTTCCGGTCTTTCTCTGCATTGCGGCGGCAGCGGCCATCCTGGTCAGGGCAGTCCTGACCGGTCAATCGTTACACAATTCCTGGAGATTTCGCGAGATTGCGGCGCTGGAAGGTCTTGTCTTTGCGCTGCTCTTCTACCCACTGCTCGCTCCGGTACTCATCGTCGCTGCTCTGGGGTCCGGACTGACGATGCGCCACATATCGAGTCCAGCGCCTGCGACGCCGCTGGCGGCCGCGCGTCAGCGGATCGGCGAGGTGTTTACGCCGCTACTAATCGCCTCGGTTGGAGCTTCGGTAATCAAGATCAGCGCACCGTCGCTACCTGGGTCGCTTCCGGCACACCTCGCAGTCGCACTGCTTGCTGGCGTGATTGCCGGGAATCGTTCCGGGGTAGCCGTCGTCCCTGCGATTGCGGTTGCTGTTCACTTCGGAGGGATCATCCCGGCAATCGTTTGCATCGCTGCCGGCAATGGTCGCTACGTGTTTATGGAGCGCCGTCAGGTCAGGGACGAGACTGCCTGACGAACGACTTCTTCAACCGTCAGGGCATCTGTATCGACAA
>CAZRNC010000528.1:0-2102 GCA_964601285.1 uncultured Thermomicrobiales bacterium
ATACCGGTGACTCCTTGACAATTCAGAACACGCGTTCTATAGTGTACGTACATTTGTTCGACTCAAATGTTCGACAACCAGAACGCACGTCAAGGAGTACCCAACATGACACGACAAGCCACCCGACAGATCGCACTCATGGCACTGCTGGCAAGCTGCATGTTGATCGTGGTCGTCATCCTGATTTCCGGTTTGAACGTCCAGGTCGGCACGGCGCTGGGACAAGCCTTGCCGCTGGTGGCAGTCTGCTGCACGGCGCTGGCGATCCTCTTCTTCCTGGAACCGGCCGGCGGTGAGCACTAAATCCATTGACCCGACCCCGGTTGCGTGGTAACGTCACCGGTTGGGTCGTCCGGTTCAGGGCGACAGAATCGGGATTGAAGGTCCATGCAGATCCGTTTGAGGCGATTCAGGTATAACAGGCGCGACGCGCCGCTGCTCCGTGTGAACAGCCCGTTTGTCAACGGCTAGAACCTGAACCTTCAAATCGAGAAAGAATGGAACCAGATGTCCGCTAAGCCAACCGTCAAGAAAGCTGTCCTCGCCTACTCCGGTGGGCTCGATACCTCAATCATCATTCCCTGGCTCAAGAACGAGTACCACTGCGAAGTCATCGCCTTCTCGGCCAACGTTGGCCAGGCGGACGAGCTCGACGGTCTCGAGGAAAAAGCACTCCAGAGCGGCGCATCCAAGCTGCACGTCTTTGATCTCCGCCACGAGTTTCTGACCGAATACGCCTTCCCGACGCTGCGTGCCGGCGCACTTTACGAACGCAAATACCTGCTCGGAACCAGCTTCGCCCGGCCGATCATCGCCAAGCACCAGGTTGAGGTTGCCCTCAAGGAAGGCGCCGACGCGCTGGCACACGGTTGCACCGGCAAGGGCAACGACCAGGTCCGCTTCGAACTGACCTACCAGGCGCTCGCCCCGCAGCTCTCCGTCATCGCTCCATGGCGCGAATGGAACATCACTTCCCGCGAAGACGCGATTGAATACGCCCAGGAGCACTTCATCCCGATCCGTGCGTCCCGCGAGAACATTTACAGCCGCGACCGCAACCTCTGGCACTTCTCCCATGAGGGCGGCCAGTTGGAAGACCCGTGGCTCGAGCCGCCGAAAGACATCTTCGGCATCACCGTCGCCCCGGAAGACGCACCGGACAAGCCAGTCGAACTCACCATCACCTTCGAAGAGGGTTGGCCGGTAGCCATCGATGGCGAGCAAATGTCGCCGCTGAACCTGATCAACACGCTCAACGCCCTCGGTGGCGAGCATGGCGTCGGCCGGGTCGACCTGGTGGAGAATCGCCTGGTCGGAATGAAGAGCCGCGGCATCTACGAGCAGCCGGGCGCAACGATCCTTGCAACCGCCCACAAGGACCTGGAATCGATCACGCTTGACCGGGCCACGATGCACTACAAGGATCTGATCGCCGAGCGCTACGCCGAGATCGCCTACGACGGCGTCTGGTTTACACCGCTGCGCGAGGCGATGGATGCCTTCGTCGATGTCACCCAGAAGACCAACTCCGGCGATGTGCGGGTCAAGCTCTACAAGGGCAACTGTATCGTCACCGGCCGGCAGTCGCCCTACTCGCTCTATTCCGAGGACTTCGCCACCTTCGGTGCCAGCACCGAATACAATCACGCCGATGCCAAGGGCTTCATCACCCTCTTCGGCCTCCCGCTCAAGGTCGCAGCCCTCACACGCGCCGCCGCCGAAAAGGCAGACAAGTAAGTTTCACTTCCAAAGATTCCAAGAAGGGGGCGTGCAAATTGCACGCCCCCTTTTCATCCCCAGCCCGTCACTCTGTCCCCGCCTATACTGTCGTTTCGACAACATACTTCGTCATTTCGACCGAAGCGGAGAAATCTCGTCCGACCAGTCATGCCAGTGCCAGACCTGCTTCGTCGGACGTACCTGAAACGGATGCTACGCGTCCCGTTCATTGAGAATCCGACTCACTGAGCAGCAATCCGTGTCGAGATTTCTCCGCTTCGGTCGAAATGACGAGGAGAGCGGGTCCGCCACGAAACTACCGACTGCCACCCTACACCGGCTCCAGCGGCAACTGGTCGCCGGCAGGCAACTCGACCTGGATC
>CAZRNC010000529.1:0-2096 GCA_964601285.1 uncultured Thermomicrobiales bacterium
GAACCAGAGAGCATCCTACCGGTTCGAACCGGTCGTATAGTTGTGCAAGGCATTGTGACCCAAGGTGAACAACGCCGTCTGCATCTCGTTCGTATCTTTTTAGACGTTGATCGGACGCCGCCAGAGATCGTGACTGTGTATGCCACCAGCAAGATTGCCAAGTACAGGAGTATACCGTGAACGTAACATACGATCCACACACTGATACGCTGACTGTAGTCTTTACCGATTCGGCCATTGCCGAGAGCGATGAAGACAAGCCAGGAGTCATCCTCGACTACGATGCTGCCGGAAATCTTGTGGGTCTCGAGATCCTTGACGCATCCGAACGAATCCCCGACTTATCGACCATGCAGTTCAAGGTGGCAATCTAGAGGTTGTCAGTTTCAGGTAATTGCATTGAGGCGGCCCACACGGGCCGCCTCAATCCGTTAGTATCCGTAATGCATCATGTTTGGTCGTAATTGACAAAGGGGTTTGGCACATGGAGCTGCTTTCGAACCCGGATATCTGGATCGCCCTGCTCACGCTGACGATGCTTGAAATCGTCCTAGGCATCGACAATATCGTTTTCATTTCGATTCTCTCCAGCAAGCTGCCGGAATCTCAACAGAAGCGGGCGCGCCTCATCGGCCTGGGCGCAGCGATGATTATGCGGATTCTGCTGCTCTTCTCGATCAAATGGGTCATCGGGCTGACCGCTCCCTGGTTCGAAATTGCCGGTCATGAATTCTCCGGACGTGATCTGATCCTGCTTGGTGGTGGGCTCTTCCTGCTGGCCAAGGCAACGTTCGAGATCCATGAACGACTGGAAGGTGAGCAGCACCAGACTCAGGCCCGGTTTGCACCGTCGTTCATGGCCGTCATTGCCCAGATCATGATTCTGGATATCGTTTTCTCACTCGACTCGGTTATTACTGCTGTCGGCATGGCCGACGACATCGAAGTGATGATCGCCGCGGTCGTCATCGCGGTAGCTGTCATGATGGTCTCGGCCGGCACGATCAGCGAGTTTGTCGAAGAACACCCGACGGTCAAGATGCTGGCCCTCAGCTTCCTGCTGTTGATCGGTATGTCGCTGGTCGCCGAAGGCTTCCACCAGCACATCCCGAAGGGCTACATCTACTTCGCCATGGGCTTCTCCGTCTTCGTCGAATTCCTGAACCTTCGCTCCAAACGAGCCAAGGCAGTCCCTCCGGCACCGGTCGAACTCCGCAACCCGTACACTCGTGCCTCCGACGTCATCAAGGAGCCGGCAGACGCATCGTGACGATCGCCTTGCCTCAGCTTGGCCCGCGGCGTGGCGCATGTGGCCCAACCTTGATCAGATTTCGGTAGTTTTCGATACAGGATCGTTGCAGTGTACCGAGAGCGGCGAGAGCTCCTTCGGCATCAATTCGTCCAATGTGACCTGGCCCAGGCGTTGGACAAGCATTAATTCGGCCCGATCCAATGTGTCTGCCAGCGCCGAATTTACGGCTTGTTGTACCAGGCAGTCCGGCTGGCCGGTTCGATTGCCGATGGCGAAGAGATTGGGACGACCGAGGGCGGCATAGACATCGAGCAAGCTGATTTGGTTGAGTGGAATCGCAAGGAGCCAACCGCCACCGTGCCCCTTGCTGGATTGCACATAGCCGGCATCCCGCAATCCGGCCATTGTTCGCCGGAACACGGCCGGATTTGTCCCCATGCTCCGGGCCAGCGTGTCAGATGTGAGTGGTTCTTTCACCTGAGCAAGGTGAAGTAGCACATGCAAGACATCCGACAATCGAGTGTCCTTGTTCACTGTCCGCTACTCCCATTTCACCGGTAGGTTGTTTTCAGCAGTTCATGGTTCAACGATGGTTGACAGCATAGACATTGTCACGTAGCATCAACAGATACATGGTGCCTGGAGAAGCCGCCAATGCAAGCAGGAGATGACGGTAACCCACTCTACCGAGACCTAACAAGTCAGTAATCCCGGACAAGGAGTATTCATATCATGCAAGATGATGTCATTATCGTTGGTGGCAGTTTCGCTGGACTGTCTGCGGCGCTGTACCTCGCTCGCGCCCGGAGATCGGTGTGCATTGTTGATGCCGGTCGACCTCGAA
>CAZRNC010000530.1:0-1829 GCA_964601285.1 uncultured Thermomicrobiales bacterium
ACGCGGATCAGGAGATAGTTGTCCGCTGACCGTCCGGAGTAGGACTGGACGGTTGAACTGTCACCGTAGGCGATTGCCCTGTTCATGATGCCTGCACCGAGCATGGCTGGTGACCGGGTGAACCCGACAACCGTCAGGTATTCAAGCGGGTCGGCCGGCGAACTCCTGATGGCGACAACCTGACCGATTTCAATTGGCGTCAATTCACGTGTGCTTTCGTCGAACGCAATCTCGCCACGTCCAGGAAAGCGGCCCTCGACCAGGTCGACGACGTCCAACTGCATTGCAGTGAAGTCGGAGACTCCAATCAGCCGCAAGTTGTTCCAACCGTGACCGGAATCGAACCTGGTCGTCACAATTGTCCGGGAATCGACGGTTTCAACGTCGTCGATACGTTCAATCAGGTTGAGGACGGTCGTGCTGAGATCGCCGGTGAATCCTGCGATGTCGGCACGGCGGTT
Source organism: uncultured Thermomicrobiales bacterium (assembly GCA_964601285.1). Classification (GTDB taxonomy): domain Bacteria; phylum Chloroflexota; class Chloroflexia; order Thermomicrobiales; family CFX8; genus CAYWXR01. The sequence goes on from CAZRNC010000530.1 coordinate 462, forward strand.
GTAGTCATAGGTAGCAGCCTGTGCTTCGGATATTGACCGGGCAGTGAACGCGATGGCCACAACTCCGGCCACGCCAATGATCACCCCGATCAGTGTCAGGATGTTTCGCAGCGGACGCCGCCTGATGTCCCGGCGGACCTTGATCAGCAGCGTGCGCATCGATGTCACGGGACCACGCTCGCCTGAATTGCGACCGGCGATCCATCGGATACGATTTCGCCATCCTGCATTGTGATAACTCTTGGAGCGCGCCGGGCAAGATCCAGATCGTGAGTGACCACGACAATCGTCGTGCCGTCTTTCCACAGCTCTTCGAGGATTTCGGTGACGGCCATGCCGTTTGCTGAGTCGAGGTTACCGGTCGGTTCGTCGCCCAGTAGCAACGGTGGCGTGTTTGCCAGCGCGCGGGCAATTGCAACTCGTTGCTGTTCGCCACCGGACAGTTCGGACGGGAGTTTGTTGAAGTGGTCGGATAGTCCAACACGATTCAGCAGTTTGCCGGCTCGCTCCCGAGCATTCCGTCCCTTGCCGGCTAGATCCATCGGCAGCATGACATTTTCCAGGGCGGTGAGTGTCGGCATGAGCTGGAAGAACTGGAAGATGATTCCGACCGACTTCCCGCGCCAGGCAGCAAGCCGGTTCTGGCTCAGGTCGTTGAGCGTCGTGCCAACGACGGTTACGGTTCCTGTGTCCGGGGTGTCGATGCCTGACAACAGGTTGAGCAGGGTTGATTTTCCGCAACCGGACGGGCCAACGATGGCAACGTACTCTCCCGGTTCAATCCGCAGCGAGACATCCCGGAGCGCCGGCACAACGGTGCCGCCGACCGGGTATCCCTTGTGAACGCCTTCAAGCAGAATGGCAGGTTGGACGCCGGACATTGGGCCGCTCCAGATTCTCGTTCAAATGAACAATCCACCTGACCCGGACTGAGACACGCTAGTCGATCTCTTCGTCAACCAGCAGGTCTGGCCGCACCCTGCGCGTTTGCTCCAGGGCTTGCTCGTGCCGCCATTCGGCGATCTTGCCGTGATGTCCGCTGAGCAGGATTTCCGGAACCCGCCAGCCGCGGTATGTCTCCGGTCGGGTGTAGTGGGGATATTCCAGCAGGCCGCCGGTGTGGGACTCTTCGGCAAGCGACTCCGGATCAATCACGCCCGGCAGCAACCTGACAATGGCATCGACAATCACCGCCGCCGGGAGTTCGCCGCCGGTTAACACGTAGTCGCCGATCGAGTACTCGACCGTAGAGAGGTGGTCCCTCACCCGTTGGTCAATGCCCTCGTAGCGGCCGCAGATGATGGCGATGTGCGGTTCTGAGCTGAGTTGCAGGGCGGCTTGCTGGTTGAATGACTGGCCAGATGCTGA
>CAZRNC010000530.1:1839-2087 GCA_964601285.1 uncultured Thermomicrobiales bacterium
TCCTGACCTCAGCATCTGGTCAGGATGACGGGCAGGTTGCCGACGGCGTCGCCAAGCACCGACTCGACAGATTCAAAGATCGGCGGAGCAGCCATAACCATGCCCGCACCGCCGCCATATGGCGTGTCGTCAACTGAACGATGCTTGCCGGTTCCAAACTCACGGATGTCGTGGACATTGATCTCGACCGCGCCGGCTGCGATCGCACGTTTGATGATTGACTCGCTGAAGGGTCCCTGCAAGATGCC
>CAZRNC010000531.1:0-2086 GCA_964601285.1 uncultured Thermomicrobiales bacterium
GTATGCTGGCCTACTCCTCGATTGGTCATACCGGCTACCTGCTGGTTGGTTTTGCCGCCTTTACAACGGCTGACCCGAACAATGAAATCGCCATTTCCTCGGTGATCTTCTACCTGTTGGCCTACACGCTGATGAACGTTGGCGCGTTCGCTGTGGTCACCTGGGTCCAGCATCGCGGCCGGGGTGTGGACGTCGATGACTTCAACGGACTGGCGTCGCAGTCGCCGTTGATGGCCGTTGCGATGACCATCTTTATGCTTTCGCTGATGGGTATTCCGCCGCTGGTCGGCTTCTATGGCAAGTACTATCTGATCCTTGCCGGCATCGAAGCAGACATGATCTGGCTGCCGATCTCGATTGTGCTGGCCTCGGCCGCCTCAGCGTTCTTCTACCTGCGGGTGGTTGTGGCGATGTATTTCTCCGAACCTATCCACGATGCACCGGAAGGTGAGTCGAAGATGCTGGGCGCCGCAATCGGCATTATGGCGATTGCCACGATCCTGGCCGGACTCTTCTCCAGCTACCTGCTCGATCTTGCCCAGGTCTGGGTACGCTCGCTCGGGGTGGTTGGATAGCCCAGTTCGCAATTCGCCATCAACGCCCGCCCGGGAAACCGGGCGGGCGTTTTCGTGTGTACCTGTTGTCTCACATCGGTTGCAATGACAGCGGGGATTCGTACCTGGTTGAGGCGATCCCGTCGTGCTGCACTACGCTGGGCGCGTTGCCATGCGCCTGTCTCAACGCCGGACCGGTTTCGGCTTGTATATACCGGTTGGTTTGCCATCCCAAGCCCTTGTTGCCGTCACCCCGAGCCTCCACTTCCGTCATCCCGAGCGAAGTCGAGGGACCTCGAGCCTCGGATCTTTCCAGGTGACGTCGAGACCCGAGGCTCGAGATCCTTCGACAAGCTCAGGATGACAGATGATGCGGTCAGGTCCGGTTTGAACATCGAGGCGTTGCAGGCGGACGCATTGCAATGCGCCCCTACCCCTGCGGGGACTTCAAGCGGTGGGTCGAGATGACAGGATGTGGGCTGCGATCTGATACGATGTGCGCCGCGATTTGGACAGTGAGGAACAGGGGAGGCGATGGCGGTCTACCATTTCAGCGAGGATCCAAACATCGAAGTGTTTGTGCCGAGAATCGTCCCGACGCATTTCATCCCGGATCGGGCACTGGTCTGGGCGATTGATGATTGGCATGCGCCAATGTACTACCTGCCGCGGGATTGCCCTCGGGCCTGCTTCTGGCCGGGAGACCAGACTTCGGAAGCAGATCGAGAGCGCTGGTTCGGCGGCATCGACGCCCGGATGGTGATGGCGGTCGAATCGAGCTGGCTCGAGCGGATCCGCTCCACGACGGTCTATCGCTACACCCTGCCGGCTGAATCGTTCGAGTTGCTGGATGCCAACGCCGGCCACTGGGTCAGCACGCAACCCGTGACACCAGCCGCCATCGACCCGATCGACGACCTGCTCGGCGCCCTCACCAACGCCGGCGTCGAACTCAGGATCACACCCCGCCTGCTTGACCTCTGGTCGCGGGTGATCGCCTCCAGCCTCTCGTTTTCCGGCACCCGTCTGCGGAATGCACAGCAATAGCTACGCCGCCCGCCGGTAGGCACGGAAGGCCTGGGTGGAGAAGCCGGTGGCGATGATGACGAAGATGGTGAGCAGGATAATGTTGAACCAGATGTTGCCCCAGTCCTGACCGGCCATGGCGTTGCGGGCTGCGACGACGGCCCAGTTCACCGGGTTGCCCTGGGCGAGGGTGCGGAGCCAGCCTGGCATGAGGTCGGATGCCATGAAGGCCGAGGAGATGAAGACCAGCGGCAGTCCAAAGAAGTTGATCAATGCGATCAACGATTCGTCCCGCCGCATCAACAGTGCTGCTCCACTAGAGAGAGCCGCGAAGCCGGCACCAAGCAATCCGGACAGCGCCAGAATCGCCAGCACCCCACCGATTCCACCGTCCACCCGTGCGCCGAGCGCCAGCCCAACGACGAGGATAATCACCGACTGGATGGTTACCGTCAGCGAGGAGTGCAGGACACGAGCGGCGATGATCGCGCTGCGGTTGATCGGCG
>CAZRNC010000532.1:0-2063 GCA_964601285.1 uncultured Thermomicrobiales bacterium
GCCAGCATCGAGATTGCAGGGCGCGATCGTGGCTGGGATGCAGCCTTTCGCCGCGATGTGGTGCAAGCGACCGCCCGGCGCTATCGCGACCAGATGGCAGCGTTTGCCGAGATGGGCCACCTGGAAGTGCACTATTTCGCAGCCAGGGCGGAAGATATCAAGGCGCTGATCACCGATGAACAAGCGCTGAAGCGAAGCCAGCGTCTGGCGAACAAAGCCCGCCGGCGCACCAGCCTTGGCGCAATTGACAAGATGACCGAGGTTGTCGATGGGCAGCAGCGGATCATCGAGAATCCACCGGTGGTGGTGCGGCTGGAATCTACCGGCCAGCAAGAGCGCATGAACCAGCATTGGCTGCGCTATCTGGATTCGCTGCCGGAAGACCGGCGCTACCTGCTGGAGAAATACACGTTTGTCGATATCGCCCGGCGAGTGGTTGGTGTCGGTAGCGTCGGCACGCATGCCTACATGGTGGTGCTGGAAGGGCGGAACGAACGGGATCCGCTGATTCTCCAGTTCAAGCAGGCGCAACAGTCGGTCATCGAGGGCAACGGCCGGGTGTGTCGCTATCCGGAGCAGGGCAAACGGGTGGTGGTCGGCCAGCGCAAGATGCAGGCGGCGTCGGATATCTTCCTTGGCTGGATGCAGGCTGAGGGTATCGGCGATTTCTACTGGCGGCAGTTGCGCGATATGAAAGGCTCGGTCGACCTCAGCACCATCCGTCGCTACGGCTTCAATTTCTACAGCCAGCTCTGTGCGGTATGCCTGGCACGGGCGCACGCCTGCACCGGCGACCGGCTGCAAATCGCAGGCTATCTGGGCAACAGTGAGCGTTTCGACGAGGCGATCGCCGATTTTGCCGTCGCCTACGCCGACCAGACCGAGCGCGACCACGAAGCGATGCTCGCCGCCATCAAACAGGGCCGAATCGAGGCGATCAGCGGGGTGTAAGCGGCTCGGGGTGGCAGGCGCAATTCTGCAATCCGCGCTAGGCTAACCGGCAGTTGAAATGGAACCAGACCCTAACAGGAGGACCTTGGACATGTCGGAACCAACCTACGATGTACTGATCCGCGGGGGCCGTGTTATTGATGGCACCGGAAACCCGTGGTTCTACGGCGATGTCGCCATCAAGGGCGACAAGGTCGCCAAGGTGACCAACGCCGGCGCGATCGAACCGGCCTCGGCCGCCGAGGTCATTGAGGCCGACGACCACGTCGTCTGCCCCGGATTCATTGATATCCAGAGTCACTCGATCATCCCGCTCTTCTACGATGGCCGGCTGCTCTCGAAGGCTCACCAGGGCGTAACGACCGAAATCATGGGCGAAATGTGGACTCCCGCGCCATACGGCGGCAGGATCGACGACCCGATGCGCTCCAGCGTCATCTCGGCTGATCTTGGCCACTGGGCGGAGCAGGCGCGTGAATGGACCCGCTTCCGCGACTGGCTGGAAGCAGTCGAGCAGCGCGGCACGTCGCTCAACATCGGCTCGTTCATCGGCGGCGGCACGGTTCGTGAATACGCCAAGGGCTGGGACATGGGCGACGCCACCGAAGACGAGATCGAAGTGATGCGTCAGGTTATGCACGAAGCAATGAAAGATGGCGCATTCGGCGTCGCCCCGGCGCTGATTTACCCGCCAAGCTCGTACTCCAACACCCACGAACTGACCGAAGTCGCCAAAGTCGTCGCCGAATATGGCGGCGTCTACATCACCCACGTCCGCAACGAATCCGAACAACTCGTCGAGGGCATCGAGGAAGCGATCGAAATCGGCCGGCAATCCGGCTGCGCCATCGAGGTCTACCATCTCAAGGCCTCCGGCGAGGCATCCTGGCCGCTGATGGACAAGGCGATCGAGGCGATCAACAAGGCACGCGCCGAGGGGCTGGATGTCACTTCCGACATGTACCCTTACGTCGCCAGCGGTACCGGACTGACCACGCTTGTCCCCGACTGGGCAGCCGAGGGCGGCAAGCTCTTCGACAACCTGGCCGACGAGGACACCTGGCAGAAGATTCGCGATGCCATGCTCAATCCTCCACCCAACACCGTCGGTG
>CAZRNC010000533.1:0-2036 GCA_964601285.1 uncultured Thermomicrobiales bacterium
GCGCCAACCGACCCGTGATCGGTACCACCCGACGAGACATTGACGTAGGCAGTGATTACCCGTGAGTCAGCGGTATTGGTTTCGGTTAGCCGCTGGTACGTGATGGTATATCCAGCAACATCAACACTCTGTCCGGGTGTCACGACGACTTGCCGCTCGGAACTGAAGAACCAGGAACCGATAATTCCGATGGCAATAATTGCAACACCCAGGTGGACGATGTAGCCACCAAAGCGTCGGGGATCGCGTCGAGTCAACCGGTATAGCGCCGTCGGGATGTTGTCGCCGGCATTTTTGCGGCGCAGCTTGACGCCACGGACGTACTCAACGACCACCGCACAAATCGCAAACACGGCAGCCGCTGCGCCAATCGCCGCCGGCGGCTGGCCATAAAGGAAGAGGATGCCAACCAGCGCGCAAACCGTGATCGTCAACGGAATGATGATCGAACTCAGGACGGCAAACATCACGGTCCGTCGCCATGCCAGCAGCGGACCGATGCCCATCAGCACGAGCAACAGCACCAGCAATGGGCCATTCACCTGGTTGTAGAACGGTGCACCGACGGTGATCGCCGTTCCACGGAAGAGTTCGGTCACCAGCGGATAAATCGTCCCCCAGAGCGTCGCAAAGGCGATACCAGTGAACACCAGATTGTTCAGCAAGAAGCCTGATTCACGCGACCAGACCGACTCGAAAGTGTTCTCGGACTTCAGCAGCGGCAGCCGCCAAATGAGCAGCGCAGCCGACCCGACCACCATCACCGCCAGGAACGACAGGAAGTACGGCCCGATATCCGAAAGGGCAAACGCGTGGACCGAGGAAATCAGGCCACTTCGGACAATGAACGTCCCGAAAATCGAGAGCAGGAACGATGCCAGCAGCAACCCAACGTTCCAGGTTTTGAGCATCCCCCGGCGCTCCTGCACCATCACCGAGTGGACAAACGCTGTCAGGGTCAGCCAGGGCAGCAGAGCAACATTCTCAACCGGGTCCCACGCCCAGTATCCACCCCAACCAAGGACGTGATAGGCCCACCATCCACCCAGGAACAGGCCGGCGCTCAAGACAGCCCAGGAGACCATCGCCCAGCGGCGGACAAACCGCAGCCAGTCGGTCGTCATCTGGCCAGTAATCAGGGCAGATACGGTAATCGCGAATGGAATCGCAAGCGTCGCGAACCCGGTCAGGAGCATCGGCGGATGGATCAGCATGCCGGGATCGCGCAGGAGCGGGTTCAGCCCGCGCCCTTCACTGGGAGCGATCTGGTTGACCGAGAACGGTGTGGCGACGAATGCCAGCACAAAGAGCAGGAACCCAATAATCGAAAGCAGTGTGGCCGTCGCGTAAGGAACCAGCGTCGGGAACCGGTTGCGGTTGCGGTAGAACGCCGCACCACCGAAGACGCTCACCGCCAGCGTCCAGAAGAGCAGGCTCCCTTCCTGGCCGCCATAAAATGCCGAAATGACGAAGTAGAGCGGCATGTCGCTGCTCGAACGTCCTGACACGTAGGCAAGACTGAAATCATGGGTGACAAATGCGGTCAGGAGCACCAGCGCGGCGATCGAGACGAGGAGTGCGACGCCTGCCAGCGAGCGGACGCCGGCAGCAGTCAACTGTGGCATTCGGCGACGTTCGCCGTATATGCAGAGCCCGATCCCGAAGATCGAGAGAGCCAGCGCCAGAATCAGAGTGCCCTGTCCGAGCTGAGCCAAGGGGTCCTCGCTTGCTAGAGCGTGTCTTCAGCTGCCTCAAACCGTGACGGGCACTTGGTGAGAAGTTCGGTGGCGTGGAACGTGCCATCCGGGTTCATGGTGCCGGTCGCGATCACTTCGGCATGGTCGGAAAAAATGTCCGGCGGAGCACCATCATAAACAATCGCAACGCTGGCGACCCCGTCGCTGATTTCGAAGTACATTTCCTGTCCAATACCGGCTTGCTGGATCGTACCGGCGACAACATTGCCGCCTACCCGGATCTGCTGGCCGTCAGTGAGCGTCTCGGCGGTCTGAAGCTCTTCGACCGTCATGTAAAAG
>CAZRNC010000534.1:0-2021 GCA_964601285.1 uncultured Thermomicrobiales bacterium
CCGAGAAGGGCCTTGATCTGCTGGTTGTCGACTACATCGGACTGATGGGATCGCAAAAGAAACACTCCGGCCGGGTGCAGGAAGTCGGCTATGTTAGCCGCTCCCTGAAGGTCCTGGCGATGGAGCTCGACATCCCGATCCTGGTGCTTGCCCAGCTGAACCGGGGGCTGATGAACCGGTCCGACCCGACGCCAATCCTGTCCGACCTCCGGGAGACCGGGGACATCGAGCAGGATGCCGATGTCGTGATCTTTATCCACCGACCGGGCATGTTCGAGAGCAGTTCCATCAACCGTTCACTGGCAGAGATCATCGTCGCCAAACATCGCAACGGTTCTCTCGGCCGGGTGCAGATGCACTACGAAGACTTCACCACGACATTCCGGGATAACGCACGAGACCTGAGGAGGGCAGCATGAGTGCACTACCCATGACTCCAACCAGGCAACGGCTTCGCAAGCGACTCGCACTGGCACGAGGTGAAGCTCCAGTTTTGGAGTTGTTGCCCTACACGTACCACCTGGTACACGACGCCAATGACGGACTCTGGTACGTCACTTGCTGGATCAAAGAACCGGTCCAGCGCATCCGGTGCGGCTACTACCAGCGTCCGTCAGAAGAACAGGTTCCAGTGATCGCAAAGCGGTTGTATGGACTACGGAAGCGGAGTGCATCGTGACACAAAACAACGTCGTTCTGGAACTGGCGCATGAGGTTGCCCGGTTGCGCTCTGAGGTAACCAATCGAGCGGACCACCTGGCCCGATTGCGAACCGATTGGGAAGCCGAGCATCAGCCACTCATCACCGAACTAGCAGAAGCCAAGGTTGAACTCACTGATACCGAAACTGAGCTTCGGCGCGTAGTCGAAGAGGTTCACCACGAGACCGGTGAAAAGGCGTTCCCTGCCGGTATCAAGATTCGCAACAAGACCGTGACCACCTACGACGCCGATGCCGTTCGATCCTGGGCATACGACAACGCGCCGCACCTTCTGGTTGTGGACAAGAAGGCGTTTGAGAAGCACGCGAAGACACACGGCACCGAACTCGGATCATCGGCAGTCGTAGGACAGGCATTGATCCCGTCCGACCTGTCGGGGCTACTGAACGGTGGTGAGTCGTGAGGTGGTTGAGGGTCGAGGAGACTGCGGTTCCTGATGAGCGAGTCAAGATAATTCTCAATCAGTTGGCACAAGAGGAAAGGCGCGGGTTAGAGGCGGAAGTGTTGCTCCGCGAAGGAGTTATTCTGACGCTGATCAATGAACTTGAGCGCATCGCCGATGCCGAACCAACACAGCGTGATCGCATCCGCCAGGTCCTGAACGGCGGTGCCGCATGACAGCAACCAAGCAGCGCGTACCACTTGCCCATGCTGAAGCGATCGCCAACGAACTCGTCAACATCCTGGCTCCGACCAGCGAACGCATGGAGATCGTCGGGTCGATTCGACGCCGGCGGGACATGGTTGCCGACGTGGAACTGCTGGTTATCCCAACGATCGAAGTCGTCAGCTACGACCTGTTCGGTGATCCGGATCAGACCGTCGACCGATTCAACGAGGCTTGCAAGAACCTGCACGGAGCCGGCGATCTGACTGACCGGCTCGACAAGAACGGCCGGCGTGCCTGGGGACCTCGCTACAAGCGAGTGATCTATCGAGGCTTCCCGGTCGACCTGTTCAGCGTGATGGATCCCGATTCCTGGGGCGTCCTGATGATGATCCGAACTGGTTCGGCTGAGTTCTCCCGAAACAACGTCACGCAAAAGCGCATGGGCGGCGTCTTGCCAGACGATATGTTCGTCAACGAGAGCCGGTTACACCGCTCATTCCGTGATGGCAGTTCCGAGGTGATCCCGACACCGACCGAAGAATCGTTCTTCGCGGCAATTGACAGCCCCTGGATACCGCCGGAACGCCGAACCTAACCCACATTGACCGCTATTCATCAACAGCATTGAAAGGACCTGACACCATGGTTCGCACTCTTGTACTCGACGAAACCGACGCCAAGAACATCGA
>CAZRNC010000535.1:0-2015 GCA_964601285.1 uncultured Thermomicrobiales bacterium
GCGTTTTCCAGGCCGTGGTGCATCGCCGTCATGATCAGCCCGATCGGGCCGGTGTAGATGTGGCCAAAGACATGCCCGCCAACCACCTGATATGGCGGGCAGACATTGGAGCAGGCACCGCAACGGATGCAGTGCAGAGCCTCGGAGAGCTTTGGATCCTCGCGCGTCGCCCAGCGACCGTTATCCAGCAGGACGATGTGGACCTCTTTCGGGCCATGGACGCCCATCGCCAGCGCCAGTTCAATATCTGCGGTGCGGCTCGGGCCGGTGATGAACGAGACATAACTGGTGATTTTTTGACCAGTACCAGAGCGCGGCAGCACATCGAGAATCGCCGTGGCATCGGCCATTGTCGGAACAATCTTCTCGACGCCGAGCATGGCAATGTGAACCGGGGGCAGGGTGGTGACCAGTCGTCCGTTGCCCTCATTGCTGACGATCATCAGCGTGCCGGTATCGGCGATGGCTGCATTAGCGCCGGAGATGCCAATGTCGGCGGCAACGAACTCCTGACGCAGTCGCTCGCGGGCAACCTCTACCAGCCGGGCAATGTCTGGCGGCAACTCTTCACCGGTCTCTTTCGAGAAGAGTTCGGCGACTTGCTCACGGGTCTTGTGGATTGCCGGCGCGATGAGGTGGGAAGGGGCTTCGCCGGCCAGTTGCATAATCCATTCGCCAAGATCAGTCTCGACAACCCGGAGGCCGAGCGCTTCCAGCGCCGTGTTGAGATGGACTTCTTCCGAAACCATGGACTTGCTCTTGATGACCAGTTTTGCCTGGTGTCGGGTTGCAATCTCTCCAATGATCCGGTTCGCATCTTCCGGGGTTGCAGCCAAATGGACAACCGCGCCAACGGCTTCTGCTTCGCGGGTGAACTCCTCGACGAGGTCCGGCAACCGGGCGATGGCATCACGTTTGAGATCACGCACCCGGCGGCGCTTTTCGGGGAAGTCACCGCCGGCAAAAGCCGCCCCGCGCCGCCTGCTGAACTCCGGCAACGCACGGGTCAGCGCCGTAGCCAGGTGTGGGTCAGCGACCGCCGCGTCCACCCGCTTCCGGAACTGCTTCTTGTCTGGTTTCACTGCCTGCCCCGCCATGGCTGTCCCTCTCTCTCGCTGGCAGTATAGCGGAGCCGCCACGAGGATCAGCCGGCAACACCACGGCGAGGATAAATCGTTATCCGAATTGGTTCAAAGGTGAGGTCCCGTTCGTCGAAGGAGACGATCCGAACTTCGCGGATGTCCCCCGGCAGAACCGCGTAGCCGATATCGATGCCAACCTGGTTGTAGCCCGGTCTGCGAACTCCACCGCCGATCTGTTCATGAAGATAGTGCCAGCGGTCTCCGATTCGCACCGAGATTGAGACTGGCGTCGGAAGCGGTGGCAGTTGAAGCTCGACAAAGACATAGTTCGTCAGGTCGATACCGTACTTCTGCCAGACTTCATCAGTCGCCAACGCTGCGAAGTCGGGATCCTGGGAAGGTGACCAAGGGGACTCGAGCCGTGGAAGCATGGCGATGATCATCTTCTCGCCCGGCCCCTCGAGTTCGCGAGGAGAAACCAGCCTGAAATTATGGTTGGCGCTGGCAATGGCAAACACCGGACGGCCGATCTCCGGATAGTTCATCCGGATTAACTGGTGTCCGGGTGCCTGATAGAACGCGGACACGACTTCGTCTCCAAGCAACGTCACCCGGTAGACAAGCTCGCGATCCATCGAGTGGCCGAACATCGAGAGCCGCCGGTCGATCGGCATGCCGCCTTCCTCGTCGGTAAACCAAAGGTAGTAGCGCACGGTTGTAGCGACAGAATCACCCGATCGCGATTCGGAAACCTGATAGTAGATACCGATCGGCGTGCTATGCCGGATCGGGAACTCCGTGCCATAGTGCAGCAGCAACGGTGCATGCCGATAGACCATCTGCAACGCGCCAACCTGCATCCTGTTTTCGCCGAGTTCATCAAGTTCACTGATGGTGGTCAGGTTTTCGGCGATGATCCGTTCGCGACCGAGA
>CAZRNC010000536.1:0-2015 GCA_964601285.1 uncultured Thermomicrobiales bacterium
TTCTCTCGCGAGCGAATCAACCGTTCAACCTTCACCATGGTGTCCTACGACGGTCCAGGGCAGGACGACAGATAAACCGGCATGTATACGCCAAAACCGGAATGCGTCGGAACATGGGCGAATGCAAGTCGCCCCTACGAGATTGCGTGACAACGCGTCTTCCTAATACTCCACCCCTTCATCCAGCGGCCAGATCGGCCGGCGGACGTGTTCGAAGGGGAAGCGGAAGAGGTTTGGCGATGACAGGCCCGGTGCGTCGACCTCGATAATCTCGGCGGCAATTGGCTCGAACCCTGCGCGGAAATGCACGCTTGATTTCACGACCAGTGCCCGGCGCTGTTCCGGCGGGATGCCAGCCGCCCGGAAGAGTTCCGGATCGAGCACCTGGAACCGGTTGGTAGTGACAACGATCTCGACCTCGCCGTTCGGTCCGGCTTCGAGCACAGCGGTACGTCCCAGCCGGCTACGGCCTCCACGTCCCATCGGGCCGGTGTTGGTGAAAGTGATATCGGCAATCGATCGGACTTTCGCCTCGATCTCCAGCGTCGGGCCGTGCAGGTCATCCACTTTGCCGCCCAGCTTGAAGCTGCCGGTCTTGCCGATGCCAATTTCGGCGGCGTGTTCGACAGACTCCGGATCGGCGATGATGCCGACGGCGACATTGTCCAAACCGGATTTCAGCAGCGCATCCAGAATCACCGTGCCGTCGCAGGATGCTCCGGCGCCAGGGTTGTCGGCGACATCTGCCAGCACCACCGGGCCGGCGGTTGCGTTTCGCACCCGCTCGATGGCTTCATCAATCGGAGTAACACCGATCAGGAAGCGGTCGCGTTCGTTCCAGCAGGCACGGGCTAGCCGGTCTGCCGCATCGTCGGCAGCGGCCTGGTCGCCGTCGGCAGTAACCAGCACGGCCACGCCGCTATCCGGAATATCGCTGTAGGTGAATCCGCCGGCCAGCATGATGCAGAGGATGGCTGGTTCTTTCTCGATCTCCAGCGACATCGTCATCAGATCGTTCATCGGGGTCTCTCCCCAGGTGAACTGTGGTGGTAGTGGCGTCAACATCGGCACCTGGCGCAGCGTGCGGACCGGCTTGATCTCGCCGGCGATCAGCCGCTCCATTAGCTCGACCGATTCAATACCGCGATCATAGGGATCGATGTGTGGGTAGGTTTCGTAGCCAATCACAATATCGGCATACTGGGCGATGGCCGGCGTCAGCGTCGCGTGGAAATCCAGCACGGTGATGACTGGGGTATCCGGTCCGACAACCTGACGCACCCGGCGCAGCAGTTCGCCCTCGCCATCGTCGTATTCAGCGGTGACCATCGCGCCATGCAGCGGCAGCAGTACCCCATCGACCGGCAACGCCTGGCGAATACCTTCGAGGATGTCGCTGGCGATCGACTCATACGCTTCGGCAGTGACGATGCCCGAAGGTGTGGCCGAGGCAAAGATCGTTGGGGTGATCGTCCAGCCGCGCTGTTCGGCGGCATCGACCATGCCCCCGATTGAGGAACTCACTCCCCGGCTCTGGTCGATGACATCCTGACCACGCAGGAACGCGCGGCGCTCAAACAGTGGCAGGTCGGTTGAAATCGGGGAAAAGGTGTTCGTCTCGTGGGAAACTCCACCCAAAACGACATGGGTCATTGATTGGCACTCCCGTCGGTAGCGGACTGACGTATTCGGGGCAGTATCGCCGACGCTGCCTGTTTTGTCATTCCATGGTGTTTCCTAATCACTGTCTAACAAACATGACATACACTCTTTTCAACAGGAAAGTAGCGGGCCCGGAGGGGAGATGGGATGAACCAGATGCGGGAGTTTCAATATCCGGAGCCGGTCGATCGGGGGCAATCCGGCGATCCAATGCAGGCCGGCAAACGTGAGGTGGACCTCTATATCCAGACCTACATGACGCTACTGCGCTCGTCCGGGCCGGTGGCCGTCGATACCTTGGTGCAGGCACACCTCAACATCGGATCAAGCCTCCACGACCATGCTGGTGAGTC
>CAZRNC010000537.1:0-2009 GCA_964601285.1 uncultured Thermomicrobiales bacterium
CAGATGGATGTTGATGCGGCCGAGCGCTACGACAAGCCGAGCTACATCAACCTCACGACTGAGGAAGCCACTGACTACGCAGCATGGCTGAAGGCGCTGGCTGAAGAGATTTCGGACACACTAGTAGTCGAGTCAGTGGAGGCGTAGGTAGACCAATGGCACGAGCGCGCAACATCAAGCCAGGGTTCTTTCTCAATGAAGAGTTGGCAGAGATAGAGCCGCTCGGTCGCATCTTGTTTCAGGGATTGTGGTGTGTTGCAGACCGTCGGGGGCGTCTCAGGGATCGTCCCCGACGTATCAAGGCAGAGGTATTGCCATACGACGATGTGGATGTTGACACGCTCCTGAATGAGCTTACAAACAAGGGGTTCTTGATACGGTACGGCTCATGTGATGGGCAGTATATCCAGATTGTGAACTTCGAGAAACACCAGAATCCTCATAAAAACGAGGGTGAAAGCACCATACCTGCACCACCTGCACCATCCGAGTTTGGACAAGCACCAGAGGAGCACCATGCAAGTACGGTGCAAGCACCAGAGGAGCACAGTACTACTCCGGCTGATTCCCTTAACCTGATTCCTGATTCCTTGATCCCTGAAGTAGTAAATCCTGACGGATTTACGCCAGCGCCGATTCCGATTCGGCCTGACCCGGACCCTAAACCGGTTCGATCCCAACCCAAGCAACGAACCCGTGCACCGGACCCGATCTTCGACACGCTCTGCGAGGTTCTGGCTATCGACGCGACGTTGCTCACCAGCAGCGAGCGTGGCCGGCTGAACTCCGCATGCAAGCAAATCCGGGACGTCGACGGCACGCCTGACCAGATCAGGACCGTTGCCCGGCGATACCGCGAGAAGTGGCCAAAGATCGATATCACGGCGAGCGCGATTGCCGGCAACTGGGGCCACTTGCTGATGGGATCAACCCAGGACACGAAACCGCTGTACGAGACCATGTACCCAGTCTGGGGGCCGGATCATCCGAGCTGGATCGAGGGGCTGAATGGCCAGGGCCGTCAGGCAGACAGGACACACCATGAGCCACAGAAATGACCACTTGCCACCACACGACATCGAAGCTGAGCAATCGGTGTTGGGGTCGGTCCTGATCGATCGTGATGCGATCATCGGGTTGGCACCGATCCTCAAGCCGGCCGATTTCTTCCGGGGTCCGCATAGCACGATCTACAGCGCGATGCTGGACCTGTACTGGCGTCGTGTGCCAACCGATATCCGGACGCTGGTGTCCGAACTGGACCGCAGCCGCAAACTCGAACACGCAGGCGGTGAGTCGTACATTGCGGAGTTGATCGCAGCGACGCCAACCTCGGTCCACGCCAGCTACTACGCCGACATCGTCCGGCAGCATGCTATCCGCCGGTCGCTGATTCAAGCCGGGCAGGAAATCGTTCAGCACGCCTATAACCTGGCTGCTGAACTCCCGGAAGCAATCGGCGGATGCGAGATCGCCCTGGGCGATGCTGTTCGGGGTTATAGCCGCGAGCATGTCGCGACAGTGGATCATCTGGTCGATAGCTACATGGCTCGGATCGATGGACCGGCTCCGAAGCGCATCTACTCCGGCATGCACCAGCTCGACGATGTGCTGCAGGGTGTGACCGGCGGCGACATCATCGTTGTTGGCGCCCGACCAAGTTTCGGCAAGAGCGCATTTGCCATGCAATGGGCAGTGAATGTCGCCAAGTCCGGGCAGGGAGTCGGAGTCGTCTCGCTGGAAATGCGGGCACTTTCGCTGCTCTACCGGATGCTCGCACATGAGACGGGCATCGACAGCCGGAAGATCGCCATCGGTGCCCGAGCGATGAACGACCTCGAACGTGAATGGGTGATTGAAGCCGGCGACAGACTCCGCGATCTACCGATCTACATCGACAGCCACGGTGCCGGCCGGATTGAAGAACTCATCACCAGCGTCCGCAACCTCAAGGCCGAGAAGGGCCTTGATCTGCTGGTTGTCGACTACATCGGACTGATGGGATCGCA
>CAZRNC010000538.1:0-2004 GCA_964601285.1 uncultured Thermomicrobiales bacterium
GATGGCCGCCAGCATTTCGACGGTGAAGGAGACCGGGTTTCGTAGCCAGGCTGGCGCGTACTCCACGATGAAAATTGCCGCGCCGGCGGCGATTGGCGTGGCGATTAGCAGCCCGATAATTGAGGTTACCAGTGTTCCGAAGATAAATCCGGCCGCGCCAAAGTCCTGAAACACCGGGTCCCAGGTGGTTGAGGTGAAGAACGAGAACCCGAAGTTCTGGATTGCCAGCCGGGCATCGATGAAGAGCAGGATGATAACGGCGACCAGGATCGCGATCACAATCAGTGTGGCCGATTGTGCGCCGAACTCGAAAATCCGGTCTCCGCGACCAGCCCCGCCCCCTTCGAATCGTTTTGGTCGGATCTTTCCGCCCGGCTGTTGCGGAATGGCCGGCTGCATAGGATCTACCTTCCTGATACATGCGATCGCGGGAAGCCCCGTTCAAGGGCTTCCCGCATCGTGCGCACGAGTCGAATCGGCACTACTCGCCCGGGAAGGCCGGTTCCCCGTTGACATGAATCTGTGCGACGAGGGCAAGCGCCTTTTCGGCGATCGACGGCGGCACCTGGGCATACCCGAGATCGTCGTTGAAACTCTGGGCGTCGGTGAGGCACCACCAGAGCATGCGGGTCAGGGCGATTGCAACCGGCAGGTCGCTCTGCTCTTCGCGGGCCAGAATCCAGGTGAAGCCGGAGATCGGGTAGGTGTCCGGGCCTGGTCCATCAACGATCCGGGCGGCGAGGTCGTCCTGAATCGTTTCGGAAACACCGGCAGCAGCGGCGGTGACTGCATCAGTTGTCGGCTCGATCCAGTTACCGTCCTGGTTCTGGATCAGGGCAACACCCAGATCGTTCTGCAGGGCGTAGATCAGCTCGACATAGCCGATCGAGTACGGGTTCTGGCCGACTTCGCCGGCAACACCTTCGTTGCCGCTTGCGCCCAGCCCGAGCGGCCAGTTCACCGAGGTGCCGACGCCGACGGTGTCGGACCATTCCTGGTTCACCGCCGACAGGTAGTCGGTGAAGATGAATGAGGTGCCGGAGCTATCTGCACGGTGGATGACCAGGATCGGATTGCTGATATCGGCCAGTTGTGGGTTGACCTCGACCAGCGCCGGGTCGTTCCATGCAGTGATGGTTCCCAGGAAGATGCCGGAGAGCAGGTCGCCGGTGAAGCGCAGTGGCTCATCACCGAGGTTCGGGATGTTGTAGGTGGCAACGACTGCACCCAGCGCCATCGGCAGGTGATAGATCGTGCCGCCGCCCTCTGCGATTTGCTCCTCGTTCATCGGGCCGTCGGTCGCGCCGAAGTGCACCGAGTCTTCGCTGATCGAGCGGATGCCACCGCCGGAGCCGATCGACTGGTAGTTGACCTCAACACCGGTCAGGGCGTTGTATTCAAAGAACCAGCGGCTATAGAGCACGGCCGGGAAGCTTGCGCCAGCGCCATCGAGCCGGCTGGCTTCGCCATCGAACGGACCGGTGATTCGGATGCTGGTGTCGATACCCGGCTCTTCGGTCTCTTCCGGTTCATCGGTTGGTGATGGTTCCGGCTCGGACGTAGCGGTTGGCTCATCCTCTTCATCATCTTCTTCGGTGGCGGTTGGTTCTGCCGCTGCGGTGGTTGCGGTCGGCTCGTCTTCCTCGTCGTCTTCTTCCTCGGTCGCGGTTGGCTCTTCCGGAGCGGTGGTGGCCGTCGGATCGGCAGCCGGAGCTGTGGTTGCTGTCGGATCCTCGTCATCATCGCCGCAGGCGGCGAGCAGTGTTGCGACGGCCGGAACGGAAAGGCCAAGGACCATCGAGCGCTTCAGCAGCGTTCGCCGGTTCATCTCGGCAGTTGGATTCAGGCGGTTCAAAATGGAGTCGTTCAACTCTTCCATTCCTGATGTTTCCCTCTCTACCTCGTCAAGCGTTGGGGCTTCATTGCCCAAGACAAACCGGCATGCGCCAGCATGTCTCGACCTGACGATAAAGAGCGGGTGTTAAAGGATTGTTAGGGCTTGCC
>CAZRNC010000539.1:0-1996 GCA_964601285.1 uncultured Thermomicrobiales bacterium
AAGGGAGAGGCATGGCCTCTCCCGTACGACAGATTCCCTGTGGCCCGGTACTGAGCGAAGCCCATTCGACTCAGGCTACGCGGAGTCGAAGGATCTCGCTCCAGCCGGAGTCGTGGTAGACCACGAATGTTGTGTTACAGCGCCGCTCGAGAGCCGGGAGCCTCGTGGCTCGAGATCCCTCGACTTCGCTCGGGATGACAATTGAGGCTGGTTTGCTCCGGGCAAAACCGGAATGAGTTGGACCTCCGGGCGAATGCAAGTCGCCCCTACGGATTGAGCGTGTATCGCTCGTCTTCATCAAGGGTCACACGACCATCTTCGACGAGCTTTCGCAGATGCATTGTCAGGGTTGCCGTCGCCGGGAAGACGAGGTGGGGGAGGACGTCGGGGTAGACGAGGGGCAGGAGCTCTTCAACGGTTGAGGGGCCGGCATTGCCGAGGTCGCTGGCGATCTGCTCCTCGCGGGCAAGACGGTGTTCGATGTAGTTTTCGATCTTCTCGCGCACACCGGGGATGACCGGTCCGTGGCCGGGGATGATCGCGCTGAACGGTTCATCTTCGTGCATCGCCAGTAGCCTGCGCAGGCTATCAATATATGCTGCCACGCTGCCATCCGGCGGGAAGATACCGACACTGCCGAAACCGGAGATCATGTCGCCGGCGATCAGCAACCGGGTCGTTGATTCGACCAGCGCCACATGACCCGGTGCATGTCCGGGTGTAAACACTGGCAGCAGTTCGAACCCCTCACAGACAATCGGGACGCCATCCTCGATCCAGTGGTCAACCTCAAGCGACGGAGCATAGCGTTCGATCTGATGTTTTTCCAGCGGATGCGCCCAGACTGGCGCGCCGGTCAACTCCTTGAGATCTGGTGACCCGCCAACGTGGTCCGGATGGCAGTGGGTCAGGACGATCCTGAAGATCCGGCTTGGATCAACGTCGAGTTTGGCGAAACCGTTGGTGAAGAGTTCCAGCGTGCCCGGATTTCCGCAGTCGACCAGTGTCAGCGGTCCGTCGCCGGCGATATTGCCAACAATGAAGCAGTTGGTCGGTTGGCCGGCCATCATGCCCTCGTTCGGAATGCCGATCATGTGGATCTGGGCAGGCGTGCCCTCCGGTGCTCCTGGAGGAAGCACCGGCTCGAACTGTGGCGTTTCGGTCTTGCTGGTCAAGGGTGACGTTGCCTTTCTGGAGAAGATGGTTTAGCGCATCGTACGGGTCAGGCGGTGTCTGACCCTTCGGTCCGACACGTGACTCCCGTCGTAGCGGCGCAATTCATTGCGCCCCGCCGATGATCCGGGTGTTCGACAAGGCGCAATGAATTGCGCCGCTACGACGTGTAGGTGGGGCAAGTTGGGCGAGGCAGCGCCTCGCCCGTACGAAGCTGGATGGACCTACACCAGCCGGAATTTCGGCAGGGTGATGTCGTTGGTGACGTCTTCGTAGACGATCTCGACCGGGGAGCCGATCTTGATATTCTCCGGGGAGACATCCTCGACACCGACCAGATTGGTCATCATCCGCGCACCTTCGTCGAGGTCAATCATCGCGACGACATAGGGCACCTCGTCGGCAAAGCCCGGGGCGCGCTGGTTGTAAACGATGGTGTAGGCATGCAGTGTGCCCTTGCCGGAAACAGTCTCCCAGGAGATGTTGTCCGACAGGGTGAACGGGCTCATGCCGCGCGGGTAGAAAAAGAACTTGCCGGTGTCGTTACAGCGCTGGATTTTCATCTCGTGCGCTTTCAGACTGTCCCAGAACGGTTGGGTTACCGGATCCGGCACTGGTAGAGGCTTCACATAATCGGCCATGAAATTGATCTCCTTTTCAGATTCGATGCGGTGGGCCGTTATGCGCGGCCGAGAATGGTCGTGCCGGCGGACGACAGTACACCACCGGTTCCGTGGACGACGGCCAGTTTGGCGTCTTTCACCTGGCGGATGCCCTGGTCGGCGTAGTCGTGCCGTAGCTGGCGGACACCTTCGATGATCGC
>CAZRNC010000540.1:0-1994 GCA_964601285.1 uncultured Thermomicrobiales bacterium
GGTCGGAGTGCATGTGTGAAATCACGACGGCGTCGATCGATGAGTATCGAATCTGGCTTCGCAGCACATGCAACGTATCCGGGCCACAATCAACCAGGATCGCGGTTTCAGGAGTGCTCACCAGATACGACGAGCAGCCCTGCCCGGGATTGGGCCAGGCAGCCGCTCCTCCCAGGCAGGTGAGCCGCATGTTCAGGACCTGCCTGGCCGTGCGACTTCGACCTCAACCTCGAGCATCTCCAGGTGGACGGTGTCGCTAATCAGGTGGGCAACCGGACCCGTCGTCGAAATCTCAAAGTGTGTGACGCTACAGTTCGCAATCGAGTACTTGCGGAAATCTCCCACCGTTTCGCCGAGCAACATCGCTGTAGCAGCGGCGATCACACCACCATGGGCGACAACGATGACGCGGTTCCCCGGTTCTCTCTCGATGATGTCATCAAACGCGCCACGCACCCGGTTTGCAAACTCGAGCCGGGATTCGCCCTCGGGAAAGCGAACATCGTGATCCTCGAGATCATTGAGCCGATCGAAGATATCCGGATACAGCTCCGGGACATCCCTGAAGGGCACTCCCTCAGCGCTGCCGAAACTCATTTCAGCGAGCCCTTCGTGAAGTGTCAGCGAGAGCCCGGTCCGCTTGGAGATCGCCTCGGCGGTCAGGCGCGCACGCTGCAACGGGCTGGCGTAGAGCGTTGTGAATCCACCGAGCTCGTAGATTCGCTCTGCCACCCGGATCGCCTGCTGCCGGCCCAAATCATTGAGCGGCACATCGGTGCTGCCGTGTAGCAGGCCATTGACGTTGGAATCGGTCTGGCCATGGCGGATAAGAAAGAGTTCTGTCTGCTTTGTGGTGGTCATATCGGTCCTTCAGGCAAGCTGCGATTTCGCATACGGACAGTGTTGCTGAACAACGCAATCTGCGCAGCGCGGCCGCCGCGCCTTACAGGTTATTCTTCCATGTCTGATCAATAGGATGTGCGCCCGATAGGCTTCGTCGCTGGTAAGTCCTTCGCCAAGCAGCGTCTGTGTGCGTTCCGGATTGGTGCCGGCCGGCACCAGGCCCAGGCGCAATGAAACCCGGTGGACATGCGTATCAACTGGCATCACCGGCATGTCAAGTCCGAACAGCAACGTACAAGCTGCTGTCTTTGGCCCTACGCCAGGCAAGCGCACCAGCCACTCCAGCGCCGATTCGGGAGACATTTCCTTCAGAAACCAGAGATCGAAATCTCCGCGTTCATCGAGAATCTGCCGGAGCACTGCCTGAATGCGGGGTGCTTTCTGCTCGGCAAGCCCACCGATCCGGATGGCCTCAACTACCTCTTCAGGTGACGCATTCAGCACCTCGTTCCAGTTCGGGAAAGTTCGCTTCAGTGAATCGAACGCCCGGCTGGTATTGATGTCCGATGTGTTCTGCGACAGCATCGTCTGGATCAGTTCATCGATCGGCGGATCATGCTTCGCCGGCCGTTCGACTTCGCCATAGGCAACTGCGAACTCATTAATCACACTGCGAAACATGATCATGCAAAGTCCTTGACACGGGCAGGCAGGGTGCATACGCTATATCCGATGTAATTCATCGGAATTAAAACGAGCGTCCATACAGCGATTCTAATCGGGCGCGTAACGAAAGGAAACCGGTTGTGTCTACAACGCTTGCTCCGCCTGAGGTGAAACTACCGGAAATAGAGGACCTGACCCGGCGGGAGTTTCTTGCCACGGCAGTGGCAGCTGCACTGCTGGCTGCATGTGGTGACGATGACCCTGCTTCCACCCCGGAAATCGCAACCCGTGAAATTGAAGGCATGTTTGGAACCGTCGATGTTCCGACACGGCCCGAAAGGATCGTTGCTTCGGGAATCGTGACCGTCGCAAACATGATCGCCTTGGGGGTAACACCCGCGGGTGCGGATATAGGCATGGACGACATTCCATCGCATCTGGAAGGCAGGCTTGATGGTGTTGAGGACCTCAAGAGTGAAGAAGGT
>CAZRNC010000541.1:0-1992 GCA_964601285.1 uncultured Thermomicrobiales bacterium
AGTCGAGTGCCTGACGTCCTGTACCCAAACATCCGACTCTCGAGGTCCCTCGACTTCGCTCGGGATGACGGAAAGAGAAACGGTCGTGAATAAACAAAAGGAGCACTTCATGGCAAACGACTCCACCTGCGATGTCCTGATCACCGGGGCCAGGGTGATTGATGGCAGCGGGAACCCCTGGTTCTATGGCGATGTCGCCATTCAGGGGGAGCGCATATCCGCGATAACCCCACCGGGCAGGATCGACCCGGCATCGGCCGGCGAGGTCGTTGATGGCACCGGAATGGTCGTCTGCCCCGGATTCATCGACATCCAGAGCCACTCGATCGTCCCCTTCTTCACCGACAGCCGCTCCGTCTCGAAGATCACCCAGGGCGTGACAACCGAGATCATGGGCGAGGGCTGGACGCCGGCGCCGTTCGGCGGCAAGATCGCCGACCCGCTGGGAGGCTACGCCGCCGCGCCGGAAGAACTGCTCGATACGATCCGCGGCTGGTCACGGTTCGGCGACTGGATCGATTGGCTCGCCGGGCAGGGCGTCTCAGTCAATTTCGGCTCCTATCTCGGCGGCGCTACCGTCCGCGAGTATGGCAAGGGCTGGGCTATTGGCGACCCGACGGCGGACGAGCTTGAAGCGATGAAACGGGTCACCGCCGAGTCGATGGAAGATGGCGCGTTCGGCGTCGCAACGGCGCTGATCTACCCGCCGGGCAGCTTCGCCACCGACCCGGAACTGACCGAGATCGCACGGGTCGTCGGCCAGTATGGCGGCACGTATATCACCCACATGCGCTCCGAGGCCGACTTCTTCCTGGAGAGCCTGCGGACGACGATCGAACTGTCACGTGAGGCCGACGTCGCCGTCGAGCTGTATCACCTGAAGGTGGCAGGTCGCGACAACTGGCCGAAGATGAAGACCGCCATCGAGATGGTCAACGAGGCGCGGGAGGCCGGGCTGGACATCACCTCGGACATGTATCCCTACGAAGCCGGCGGCACCGGACTGGCGGCATCGCTGCCGCCCTGGGCCTCGGCCGACGGCAAGCTCTTCGACAACCTGCGCGATCCGGTCATGCGCGAACGCATCCGGGCCGAAGTGCTCGATCCCAGTGGCGATTGGGAGCCGCTGGCGCAGCTCTGCACCCCGGAAGGTGTGCTGATTCTCGGCTTCAAGAAACCGGAAAACGAGCAGTATCGCGGCAAGTTCCTTTCCGAGATCGCCGAGATGCGCGGCCAGCACTGGGCAGATGCGTTGATGGATCTCGTCCTCAGCGAGGAGAGCTGGGTTGGCACGATGTACTTCTTCGCCAACGAGGACAACATCCGGCTCCAGGTGCAGCAGCCATGGATCAAGTTCAGCACCGACGCTCCGGGCCTCGATCCGGACCAGGCCGATCTGACACTGGCCCACCCGCGCGCCTTCGGAACCTACACCCGCGTCCTCGGGCGGTATGTCCGCGAAGAGGGCCTGCTGACGCTGGAAGATGCCATCCGCAAGATGAGTTCATCGGTGGCCGACCGGTTGGGGCTGCGTGATCGCGGCCTGCTCCGCGAAGGGATGTACGCCGACATCGTGATCTTCGACCCGGAAACGGTGACCGACCACGCCACCTACGAAAACGGAACGCTCCTCTCCGAGGGCATCCGCGATGTCTGGGTCAACGGCGGCCGCGTCCTGCAAGACGGAACCCACACGAACGCCAAACCCGGCAAACCGGTGTATGGGCCGGGGAAGAAGTAGGAAGGTCTTCAGGGACAAGCCTCCCAACCCGTCATCGTCGAACGGCAAAGACAGCCGGACCACACCATGAAATTTCGCGACTGGAACCACGAGCACTCGGTGCTCCTCGTCTCGTCCGCGTCGCCGGTCGGGTCCATCCGCATCACCAGCGAATTTCGCATTCCCTGACCACTCGCGATGCCCGCCCGGCTTACTGCCGGCGCCCCGTTTCCCCCGCCCGCCAGGTTCCCTCGACCATCAACTGCTGCGGC
>CAZRNC010000542.1:0-1991 GCA_964601285.1 uncultured Thermomicrobiales bacterium
GCAGAATGGTTTCGGCGCTCGACACCAACCCGGTCGGACTCGACCCGCACCTTGGCGCAAGCTTCGCCGGACAGATGGTATGGGAAAACGTCTACGACACCATGTTCCAGTTCTCACCAGAGCTGGAAGTGTTGCCGTCGATCGCTGTTTCGTTCGATGTCCTTGACGACCAGACCTACGAATTCAAACTTCGCGACGATGTCATGTGGCAGAACGGGCGGCAGTTCACCGCTGAGGATGTGAAGTACTCGATCGAGCGAGCTGCGGACGCTTCGATCGGCAGTCTGCGAGCGCCGTGGTTTACACCGCTCGACGAGATTGAGGTTGTCGACGACACCACCTGTGTGTTCCACCTCAGCTCGGCGTTCGCCCCGCTGATCTCCTATCTGGCGATGCCCGGCGCGGCGATGATTCCACGCGAAGTTGTCGAGGAACATGGCGATCTCACCGGCGTTGCCGTCGGCACCGGACCGTTCCGGCTCGAAGAGTTCGTCAACAACGAGTACGCCCGGATGACCAGATTCGAGGACCACTGGCGGGAAGGCATCCCATTCCTTGACGAACACGAAATCCGCATCGCTTCCGATGAGCAGTCGCGCATCGCGGCCGTCCGGGCAGGCGAGCACGACTTCTCGCGAATGTTCGACCCGCAGAATGCCTGGACGCTCGAGGAAGAGGGCTTCAGGGTCTTCTCCGGGTTGACCGCCTCGCGGCCACTGACAATGATCAATTGCCGGCGCGAACCACTCAACGACAAGCGGGTCCGCCAGGCGCTCTCGTTCGCCATCGACCGCCAGGAGATGATGGACACGACCATCTTCGGTGACGGCGAGTTGACCGGTTTCATCCCGGTTGCCGATGCTGTCTGGTCGCTGACGGCCGACCAGTTCGAGACGTACACGCCGGATCTGGACCGTGCCCGGTCACTGCTGGCCGAAGCCGGCTACGAAGACGGTTTCGACCTGGTGATGAAGGTTTCGCCGCAGTACGCGTTCGACCTTTCAAACGCCCAGATCATGCAGGCACAACTGCAGCAGATCGGCGTCAACATGCAGATCGAACAGGTCGAGTGGGGTAACCTGCTGAACATTTACAATTCGTCGCACGACTACGACCTGTTGAACATCATCCTGACCCACCAGTCGGACCCGGATGGTTATCTCTATGGCGCGTTCCATAGCGAATCAACCAACAACTCATCCGGTCTGTCGGATGAAGAGGTCGACCGGCTGCTCGATGCCGGCCGCACGACCGCCGATTTCGACGAGCGCAAGCAGATTTACGACGATCTCCAGCGCATGTTGACCGACGACCTGGTCCCGGTTTTGGTGACGTTCAACTACAACCAGTACTGGCCGGCCCAGACCTACATCCACGACTACAAGACGATCCCGTCGATCTCCCGCATCTACCTGCGCGAGGTCTGGCGCTCGGACGTGTAGGCGTTTTGCCCGCAATTTCTTCTCGAGAGGGGGCGCAACGTATTGCGCCCCCTCTCCAACTCTCCCCGATTTTGGCCTGTACATGCTTGTTCAAACTGTCATTCCGAGCGAAGCCGAGGAATCTCGAGCCATGAGTCTTCCGGCTCCCAAGCGGCGCTGTGGCGAAACGTTCGTGGATGGACATCACGCCGGCTGGAAAGAGATCCTTCGGCTTCGCTCAGTACAGGACCACAGGGGATTTGCCACCGTGTCTCATAGACGTAGCCGCGCAATGTATTGCGCCTGTCCAACGCCCTGGTGATCAGACAAGGGCGCAATACATTGCGCGGCTACGTCTATTGGTAACGACAGAATCCCTGTGGTCCGGTACTCAGGATGACAAACAAGACAGGTGTGTATATTCCCAGGACGGTGGGCGTTGCTCGCGGACGGATGCGATGCGCCCAATTTGCTTCACGTTAAGCCAATACAAACGAAGAGCGCACCTGTTCAACTTGTCATCCTGAGCGAAGCCGAAGGATCTCTTTCCATGCGACATCTGATTCTCCA
>CAZRNC010000543.1:0-1988 GCA_964601285.1 uncultured Thermomicrobiales bacterium
TGCAAGACGCCCCTACGAACGTTTCTGGAAACACGTCACGATACGCTAGTCAGACCTCAGGATGACAGTCAAAGTGGTCTGCTCTTGCCTGGCCACTGGGGCGTTGCAGGCGGACGCATTGCAATGCGCCCCTACCCCTGCGGGGGCCGAATCATGCTTCGCCGCGAAGTTCGGCCAGGAAACGGTCGCGGAATTCGGCGACGTAGGTAGCACGGTCGATGGCGATGCGTTTGCCAGTTTCGGTGTTCATCAGGTCGGGGAGTTTCAGGAGCTTTGCCGGAATGTGATCCAACCCGTACTCGCGGTCTGCAAGATCCCGGCTCAAGGCAGCCGGATCATCCGGGTGATGAAGCTGGCTACCGAGCACGGCAGCAGTCGCCCAAAGGCGGGCAATGCCGATTGCGCCGATGGCGTCCAGACGGTCAGCATCCTGAACAATCGCGGCCTCGATTGAGTCTGGCCGAAGTCCACCCGAAAACGAGTGAGAGGCAATCGCGCCGGCAATCTTGTCTACGGTCGCCTCATCGATACCCAGCGATGCAAGGAACACCGTAGCCTCGCCAGCTGATCGCCGGGCCGATTCGCCTGGCTCGCCGCTGCCTTTTGGAAGCTGCACAATGTCATGCAACCAGGCAGCCGCCAGCGTGATGAACCGGTCCGCACCCGGTTCACCGTTCAGAATATTGAGTGTGTTTGCGACAACCCGGCGCACATGGGCCAGATCGTGCGCAGCATCATGTCCTGCACAGCGTTCTGCTGCCCACCGTTCAATCGCATCGATCCAATGAAGCTGGTCGCTATGCAAGCTCGATGACTTCTGCGTGCAGCGTCGTCACCGGGGTGACGATCTCGGCAACGTCGCCAACCTTCTTTCCGATCAGCGCTTTGCCGAACGGAGATTCGTTGGAAATACGACCATTTGCCGGGTTGGATTCGACCGTGCCGACAATGGTGTAGGTCTCAAGTTCCCCGTCGATCTTGATCGTTACTGTCGAGCCGACCGAAACAATGTTCGTTTCAACAGCCGACTCGTCGATGAGATCGACGCGCTTGAGAATCGACTCGAGGTCACGAATCCGGCCCTCGATAAAGCTCTGCTCGTTCCGGGCAGCGTCATATCCGGCATTTTCCCGGAGATCACCCTCTTCGCGGGCTGTCGCTACCTGCCGAATAATGTTTGGACGCTGAACATTGATCAGATCGTCCAGCTCTTCGAGCAGTTTGGCGTGGCCCTCTCTGGTTACTGGAATTCGATCGCTCGACATTGCAAATCACCTCGATAGTACTGACAACAACATACCGCAAAGATTGATCTGGCAATCGCCAATTCGTGCTGGCCTTATGGCAAGAGCCACAAGTATATGCCAAGTCGCCGTTTTGTGGGAAAACATTGAATGAAAACGAAAACGGGCCGCCGGGCGGCCCGCAGGACGTTCCGTGTGTATATGCCACTAGTTACGTCTGGCAAGGTCCCCGTTAGTGAACCGCCATTTGACGAACTTGAGATGGTTCCACTGAGTGCCGGTGTCGGTGAACTCAAGATACGGATAGCGTCTACTGAGATCGATGAGATTCTCGATCTCCTGACTGCTGAAGCCTGCCACCGCGAGGTCCTCGCTGGTAGGCGCCGGGTGAACAGGCGTGAGCGCTGCTGCCATCGTGAGTCGCTCCTTTCCTGACTGGCCGTTGCACCGGTACGGCCCGTAACCGCCACCTCTATTTTACTCCGGGCGGCAAATCGAGGAACCGGCTCGCCATAGCGATCCAGTCTTGCATATGAAAGGGCCGGTCCTGGTGACTGGTTACTCTCGAACGAGCATCTGTATGGCAACTAAACCAAAAGCGGGACCAGTTGGCCCCGCAGTTGGATCATTCCGGTTGGTCCGGTGCTAGGCCTCTGGTTCTTCTTCTCCAACAACGAGCAGTTGTTCCTGAGAAGTTCGCACGCGCTGGCGCTGGTCCAGCTTGGCCTGCCGGCGTTCGGCCTT
>CAZRNC010000544.1:0-1979 GCA_964601285.1 uncultured Thermomicrobiales bacterium
CGCCTTGAGGCCGGTGAGGAAGCGGTCGATGTCGTCTTCGTTGTTGTAGAAGCCGAGCGACACGCGGGCAGCATCCGGGTTGTTGATGTACTTCTGGACGTAGCGGATGGTGACGTTGTGCTCTTCTGCCAGCCGGCGGCTGAGTTCCGGCGGGTCGATGCCTTCAACCGTGAAGGCGATCAGTCCGGAGAGCGCTTCCTTCGGGGTAACGACTTCAACGCCCTTGACCTTGTTCAGCTTGTCCCAGGTCATGTTGGCGAGCCTGGTGATGCGCTCCTCGACCCAGGCGGTGCCGACATCTTCGGTGACCCAGCGCGTCGCAACTGCCTGGCCGATGGACTGGCCAACGTTGGAACCGGCGGTGTCGAAGCGTGCTGCACCGGGGGCGGCGGTATACGTTCCACCATAGTAATCAAGGCTGTCGCGCACCGGGCTGCCGGCGAAGTTCTGCTCGAACTCACCGATGCTCGATGGCTTGATGTAGACCGAGCCGGTACCTTCCGGCCCACAGGCCCACTTCTGGCCGGGGCAGGCGTAGACATCCACGCCGAGGTCGTTCATATCGAGGTTGAGTGCGCCGAATGTCTGGGCGGCGTCAACAACGACCAGCACATCGTGGGCGTGCGCCATCTCGGTGATCTCCTTGACCGGCAGCGTTGCGCCGGTGGTGTAGGAGACGTGGGAGAGGACGATCATCCGGGTGCGTGGGGTGATCTTCTCTTCAAATGCCTTGACGATCTTGGCCGGGTCTCCACCGCCGAGGCCGATGTCGGCAACGCGGATGCGGACACCATAGCGGCGCTTGGCCAGGAACGACGGCATCATGCCGCCGGGATGCTCAATATTGGAAAGGATCAGCTCATCGCCGACCTGCCAGCGATAGCCCATGATGGCGATGTACATGCCCTCGGTGGTGCGGTGAGTGACAGCAACATCTTCCGGGTTGGCCTTGATCGCCGCAGCGACGACCTGGCGGACTTCCTCGCGGGCAGCGCCGATAGCCGGGAAGTGGTTGGAATCAATCCGGGACGGAGAGAGTTCTTTTTCCAGTTCTTCCTTGATGGCTTCATAGGCAACGATTGGCATCGGGCCACAGGTGCCGGTATTCAGGTACGCGGTCTGTTCCACCGCTGGAACCATTTTCCTGATCTCTTTGATGTCTGGCATGCCGGTTCATTCTCCTTTTCCCTGTCGGCGCCACGTTTGCCCCGAACGAACCGGGACTACGCCGCGCTGCATCATAGCCGTTTTACGTCCCGGTTGGCAAAACCGGGCTAGATTGCCGACGCAAGATTTCCGCCCCGGCGGGGATCGCGGGCCGCCCAGAGCGTTCCCTGATCCAGGTCGCGACGAACCGCCTGGATGCCCCCACCGACGGCCCAGGCTGGCTGACGTTTGACCGTATGGCCGCGTCGTTCAAGCTCCGCCAGTACTTCTTCGCCAAAGCGGTCCTCGATTTCGAGCGCGGAATCGCCGATCGAGAGCTGGTCGCCCATCGACCAGCGCGGCGCATCGACTGCTTCCTGCAGTTCCATACCGTGATCGAGCAGGTTGGTCAGCACCTGGAGATTGTGTTGAACCTGCAGGTTCGCGCCCGGTGTGCAGACGCCGAGGATCTCGTTGTCGCGTCGCGCCATCACGGCGTTCAGGGTATGGACCGGCCGTTTGCCTGGAGCGATGACGTTGGGGCTGTCCGGATCCAGCGAGAATCCGAGCGCACGGGAGTTCATCATGATGCCGGTTCCAGGCACGACAACGCCGGAGCCGGTGTAGAGCGAGTGGATGTAGGTAACAACCCGCCCCTCGGAATCGGCAACGACCAGCGAAGTCGTGTCGGCGTGCGCCGGCAGCTTCGCAAACTGGTCGCGTTGCTGCTGCATGTCGATCGCGCCGGCCCGCCGGGCGTTTGCTTCGTCCGAGAGCATCATGTCGACCGGAACGTCCACATAATCAGGATCGCCGAGATTGGCCAGCCGGTC
>CAZRNC010000545.1:0-1972 GCA_964601285.1 uncultured Thermomicrobiales bacterium
CCGTCGACCGAGATGCCGCCACCCTTGACTTCCAGCACCACCATGCCGCGTTGGGGATGGGTGATCACGATGTCGGCTTCACCGTTTATCGCACCATGACGCGCTTTTCGCAGCCAGCGCACGCCGGCATACACCGTATGGTCGTTGTCCAGCCCGCGTTCAAGCGTGTCAAACAGGCGTCGTTCGGCGTCGCTGGTGACAGTATCCGGCAGCCGTTCCGGGAACATTTTCGCCACGTTACTCTCCGCTTCGTTCAAACATCACAACGGGAGCCACCGCAGGTGCAAGGGAAGTGGCCGGAGTTGATGCCGGCGATGGTAGATTCGATGCGCTGGCGGACGGACCCCATGTCGAAGTCGTTGACGTCGATACGGACCCAGTTGCCGTGGCGGACGAAGGCCATCGTGGCGTAGCGAGGTTCCAGCCCAAGCGCTTCCCGACAGGCCAGGACGTAGATTGGCAGTTGCAGGTCGTAGAGCACTTCGTCGCGACTCTTGTTCTGGCGGTTGGTTTTGTAGTCGACGATTTCGATTTCGCCATCCGGAGTCTGCTGGATGCGGTCGATGAAACCGTGGATGACCGGTGCGTTAGGCCCCGGACGTAACCGCAGAAAGAACTCCTGCTCGGTGAAGAGCGGTGTTGCGCTGGAGTCCGGGCTGCTGAGAAATCCGGTTACCGCACGGGTTGTTGGTTCGGCCTCGTAGTCACCGCCGGATGTCGCCAGTGCTTCCTGTAGCAGCGCCCGGAAATCGACTTCATGACCTTGTTCCCGTGCGATGTGCTGGGCATGCAGGGCATCGTGGAAGGCGCTGCCTAGCCGGGTACGGTAGTCGTGGGCGGGGTTTGCCGGCACACCAACGACGTATTGGAGCAGGTAGCGCCGGGGACACTGTTCCCAGGTGTTGATCTGGCTATAGGAAAAGACGTTGCGCGGTGCAGGCGAAAAGCTGGAATCGAGGATGGCGTTGCGAATCTGATCGATGTCGCGCAGCAGGTCGTCTCGCTTTGATTCGTAACGGGCCATGCCCAGTTCAAGCACCGCCATCGCCTTGTGTTCGGCCGGTTTGCCCTTCCAGTAGGCCCCCCAGTCGCTGGCAAACTGCACAAATCCATCCGACGGATCGACACGGGTTGCGACCTTGTTGAAAAAGGTCCCCAGTGGCGGGTCCTCAACCGGAGCCGGATAGAGCGGTATCGCTTGTTCCTGTACCAACCCGGATAGCTCATCCAGCAGGGCGAATTTTCCAGTAGGTCGCTTGCGGGCAGGGTGCTGCTTGGACCAGGTGAGGTAGAGATGCTTGCGTGAACGGGTGACTGCGACGTAGTAGAGCCGGCGTTGCTCATCTTCGGCGAGGTCTTTCTCAACCTCCTTGATCCCGTTCAGATATTGAGTGCGGTCGACGAACTCCTCGCGGCGCGGATAGATATCGCGGTCGTGACGCAGATCCGGTGGTAAGACACCCGACGATGAGCCTGTCGTTCCGGCGTCCAGGCGGTTCAGACCGGCCAGAACGACGACATCGAACTCCAGTCCCTTCGCACCATGGACGGTCATCAGGGCAACGGCGTCACCTTCCGGTAGCACATCGATTCGGGCTTCGCTGCCGCCAAGTTGATCGAGCGCCTCGAGGTAGTCGACAAAGGCATCGAGGCTGGTGTCGATATTGTTGCGGGTGAACTGCACTGCCACCCCGGTTAGATGCTGCAGCGCCTGGAGTTCGACCTCAGGGTGGTCCCACTGCATGCCGGAGATGATCTGGCGGACCATCACGTCGACTGGCTGGGTACGAGCAGCCCGAACCAGGTTCCGCAACTCCTCGAGAAACAATCGAGCAGCGTTGATCGTCCCGGCATCAATGTGTTGCGGTGGATTGTTAACGATCTCTGCGAGCGAGAGGAGATAGTTGGAAGATTGCAGGTAGTCCCGCATGCGCGCTGAACGACCGGACCGTCTACGCGCTGCGGGACTACC
>CAZRNC010000546.1:0-1971 GCA_964601285.1 uncultured Thermomicrobiales bacterium
GGCGTATGCAAGACGCCCCTACGAAAGTATCTGGACACACGTCACGATACGCTGGACAGACTACTGAGCGAAGCCGAAGGATCTCGAGCCACGGATCTTTCCAGGTGACGTCAAGATTTGAGGCTCGAGATCCCTCGACTTCGCTCGGGATGACAGGGTAGGCGACTCGGGATGACAGTGTAGACGGCTCGGGATGGAAGATAAACCGGCATGTACAGGCCAAACTGAAAGCGCGATCGCTAACCCCTACACCACCACCAGCGCATCGGCGGCGGTGCAGCCATCGGGGCCGGCGAGGACCGGGTTGAGGTCGAGTTCGCGGACTTCCGGCAGCTCGACCAGCAGTTGAGATGCAGCAGCGATCAGATCACCGGCGGCATTGAGATCGACCGGCTCTCGGCCACGGTAGCGTCCGAGAATAGCGGCAGTTCGCAGGCTGTTCAACATCGCCTTGCCGGCGGCTGAATTGACCGGTGCCAGACGGGTAGCAGAATCCTGCAACGCCTCGACGAGGATTCCACCCAGCCCGGCAACGACGACCGGACCGAAGACGGGATCGTTTCGGCCACCAACAAGTAGCTCAATCAGCCCGGAGACCATCCGCTCGACCCGGACACCCTGAAGGCTGCCCTCGGGCAGATGTGCCTGAACCCGTTCGAGCAACCGGTTGTAGGCACTGCGGAGTTGTGGCTCGGTGTTGATGCCGGTGACTACGCCGCCGATCTCGGTTTTGTGGAAGACACCGTCCGCCTCAATTTTCAGGACGAGCGGGTAGCCGATGTCGTTGGCGATTTCAATTGCCTCATCGAGATTGCCGGCAATCCTGCCGGCCGGCACCGGGATGCCGTAGAGCCGCAGGAGTTCCTTGCTGACCGTTTCCGAAACTCCACCACTGCCGGCTGGCGGAAGGAGTGTCCTGGCTCGTGCCTGGCGCTCCGGATTCACAACCATCGATACCGGCTCGGTTGGACGTTGCTGCTGCCAGCGAGCATAGCGGCCGGCATGGCCGATAGCCCGTGTTGCGTTGGCCGCACCGACCAGGTGGATGACTCCCTGCTCCTGCAAGCCGTCGGTCATTGCGTCGGCAGTGTCGGTCATGGTGTTGATGATGGCGATCGGGATCGAGGTTTGCGCTTGAGCCTCGCTTAGCCCGGCAATCATCTTGTCCCAACCGGTCGCATTCAACGGCCCGGAAGCGCGGGTGGTGTCGCCGACCATCGCGGCGATATTGACGCCCGGTGTGCTCGCCATCAGCAGCGCGACATCGCGGATCATCTCATGGTTACCCCATCCGGCTGCCGTCATATCCAGTGGATTGAAGGGGTTCGCGAACTGGGGCAATACTTCTATCAGTGCCTGACGAGTTTCCGGTAGCAGGTCTGGCAGGTCAATGTCATTGACAGC
Source organism: uncultured Thermomicrobiales bacterium (assembly GCA_964601285.1). Lineage (GTDB taxonomy): Bacteria > Chloroflexota > Chloroflexia > Thermomicrobiales > CFX8 > CAYWXR01. The sequence continues at coordinate 1,405 of CAZRNC010000546.1, forward strand.
AGACAGGTCGGAAAGCAGTCCGCACTCTCCGCCAGAGCTGGCGAAGACGCCGAGCCCAGATCCAGCCGGCCGTTTGCTGCCGGAGAGCAGCTTGGTCGTCTCCCCCAACTCTTCGAGATCGTCAACCCTGATCACGCCATACTGTTGGAAGAGCGCATCGTAGAGTTGATCCGAACCGGTCAACGAACCGGTGTGGGCAACCGCTGCCCTGCTACCCTTCTCCGAGCGGCCGATCTTCAGGGCGACAATCGGGATGTCCCGCTCGGCAGCTCGCTCTGCCACCCAGCGGAACTTCGTGACATCGGTGAGCCCTTCGATGATTGCGGCGATTGCCCGGATTTGTGGATCAACGAGAAAGAAGCTCATCACATCGACGGCATCAACCACCGCTTGATTGCCAGCCGAAACAGCATAGGCCGGTGAGAGTCCGCGGGTGTTGGAGATCAGACTAAGGGCCATGTTGCCGCTCTGGGCAACGATGCCGACCGTTCCGTTCTGGTGTTGTCGTCCAGTCGGGATCGACCAGAGCGGCGATCTGTTGGCATAGCTCAGGACACCCAGACAGTT
>CAZRNC010000547.1:0-1971 GCA_964601285.1 uncultured Thermomicrobiales bacterium
GCGTCTTCCTGGGTGTATTCGGCGAGCATCAGGGCGGTCAGATCCTCACCAAGCTGCTCGGGAGAAACCACTTGCAAGTTGATCTCTTCAAGGATCTCCAACCCGCGGATTGCAGCAGTTTGCTCGGCAATCTGGCGGACAAGTTCGTCGATATCAACGTCGCCGGAATCTTCCGGTTCCGTTGCCGTTGGTTCGGATGTTGGTTCAGGCGTTGCCGTTGCTCTCTCCTGGGCGACAGTTGGCGCAGGTGGAGTTGTGGCAGTTGGGTCCGGCAGTGAGGTCGCAGCCGGCTCTTCGTCCGCATCTTCCGCCTCGGTCGGTGCCGGAGTCGCCGTCAACTCAACTGCGACGGCGGTCGCCGTTGGAGTCGGGTCTGCATCGCCTTCTCCGACAACACAGGCAGTGAGGATGAACGAGAGGCAGAGCAGGATTGCCAAATGGCGCATGAACGTTCCTTGCAATAAGCCGGACGGGTGATGGCTATCCAGTCCGGGGGCTGGTTGAGAGTTTATGGATTCTGACGCCATTGCGGATCAACCGGTTGATCATGGCAACACGCGTTTCATATCCGATTCGGCCCATAACCGGCAGAATCTGGACGTTGTTATAGGCACCAAACTCGACGATCCACTTTCGGAACTCGGTGTCTGAGGCATCGCGGGCACTGACCGGCATCCTGTCTGGCCGTCCCGGGATGTCAACCAGAATGTAGATCAAATCAAGGTCGCTGTCGGTAATCTGTTCCTGGGCCATGAACGCTCCTCCTGATGGCTGGGCCATCCGAACAATGAACAGCGTAGATTGTACCCGTCATTTCCGGGTGGGGTAGGATAGCCGGGGAATTGCAGCACGCCGGCATCGACCGGCAAGGATGGAACAGATGACTTCAACTACTACCAATCCACGCCAACTTCTTGCCCGGAATGCCGTGTTGCCGCATGGGCGGCGGGTCAAGATTGTCGCAACACTCGGCCCGGCGGTCGCCAACCGGGAAGCGATTGGTCAATTGATCGATCAGGGGTTGGACGTTGCCCGGATCAACTGTGCCCACGGAACGCTCGAAGAGCGCGCACAATTGATTGCAGATGTGCGGACGGCAGCATCCGAACGCGGTCTAAGTGTTCCCATCCTGATGGACCTGCGGGGACTGAAGCTCCGTACTGGTCCGCTGAAAGGTGAAGAAGCAGTACCGCTGCCACGTGGCGGCAAGGTCCGGGTGTATCCGGAACAGGTAGTCACTACCCGAAAGCAGCTCGGAGTGAACTATCCCAGGCTGCTCGAAGTGCTCACCCCGGGTTCTCGGATGCTCCTCGCCGACGGGTTGATCGAACTGATGGTTGAGACCATCGGTGACGAGTTTGCGGTTTGCTCAATCGGACGCGGTGGACCGTTGGCAAGCGGGCAGGGTGTCACGATTCCAGACGTCTCGATGCAGGATGCAACGATTACTGAAAACGATCGCAAGGATATCGAGTTCGCGGCGAAGCATGACATCGAGTATCTGGGGCTTTCGTTCCTGAGCACCGCCGACGATATCGTCAACGCACGACAGCTTGCTGCATCGCTCGGTGCCCGGCCCGGTTTGGTAGCGAAGATCGAGCGCCCGGTCGCGCTGGAACAGATCGATCAGATTGCCCGGGCTGCTGACGTTGTGATGGTTGCCCGGGGAGACCTCGGCGTCCAATTGCCACCTGAGCAGGTTCCCCGCGCACAGAAGGAGATCATCCGCACCTGCAACATGCTTGGCACGCCGGTGATTACGGCTACCCAGATGCTGGAGTCGATGATCATGCAGCCGGTTCCGACCAGAGCCGAGACGAGCGATGTCGCCAATGCTGTGCTAGACGGAACCGATGCGGTAATGCTGAGCGCCGAAACGGCCACCGGGCGTTATCCCGCTGAATCGGTAAACATGATGCACCGGATCATTCAGGAAGTTGAGCGCGACGGTCCGATCCGGCCGGCAGCAGT
>CAZRNC010000548.1:0-1962 GCA_964601285.1 uncultured Thermomicrobiales bacterium
TGCTGACTCGCACACCGGATGAACTCCAGATGCTCCTGATCGACCCGAAGATGGTCGAACTGGTTGGATTCAACAAGGTTCCGCATCTCAAGGGGCCAGTCGTTACCGAGATGGACAAGGTTGTTGGCGCGCTGCGGGCTGTCCTGCGGGAGATGGAACGTCGCTACCAGCTTTTTGCCCGGCTTGGTGTCCGCAATATCGATGGCTACAACCTCCGCCGGCAGGAAGAGCCGCATCTGGACAAGATGCCCTATCTGGTGGTAATCATCGACGAGCTTGCCGACCTGATGATGACGACGCCGGAAGAGGTTGAGACGCTGCTGGTTCGCTTGGCGCAGATGGCGCGGGCGACCGGAATCCACCTGCTGATCGCGACACAGCGCCCGTCGGTCGATGTGTTGACCGGTCTGATCAAGGCGAATATCGGCGCACGGGTTGCGTTCGCCGTGACGTCATCCACCGACAGCCGGGTGGTGTTGGATGTTGTCGGTGCAGAACGGTTGGTGGGGCGTGGCGATATGCTCTTCATGCCGCCGGACGCCGCCAAACCACAACGTATTCAGGGACCGTTCATCGACGACCGAGACCTCCAGAAGATCGTCCTGCACTGGAGAAAGCTGGTTCCGGACATGCTATTTGATCCGGAATGGGAACACTTCCCATCGAAGCCGGCCGATGGCGAGAGCGACGAAGAGGACGACCTGATGGAACAGGCGATCGAAATCGTACGCCAGCAGGGGACTGCCTCCGCCTCGATGCTTCAGCGCCGGTTGCGTGTTGGCTACAACCGCGCGGCCAGGATGATCGAGTCGATGGAAGAGGCAGGGCTGATCGGCCCGGCGGATGGTCCTCGCGGCCGGACGGTGCTTCTGGACATTGACGAAGAGTAACAGTCGCCGCGGTTCAAACCGTCAATCAAACAACCGTTTCGATATACTTCGAAGACGTTTTGGTTTCGTAGCGGAGGCTCTATTTGCAGCGTTCAAGGATAACCGTTGAGCCTGTCGCACGCCTGGTTGACGAACTTTCCCGCCTACCCGGGATTGGTCCCAAGTCGGCTTCACGCCTGGCGTACTACATTCTCCGGGCACCGCGGGAGCAGGCCCTCGGACTCGCCGAGTCGATTCTCGAAGTCAAGGATCGGGTGATCCTCTGTTCGGTTTGCTACAACATCACAGATACTGATCCATGTGCGATTTGTAGCGACCCGAACCGGGATCAGGAAATCGTCTGTGTTGTCGAAGAGCCGCTGGATGTTCTGGCGCTCGAACGGACCGGCGAATTCCGCGGACTCTATCATGTGCTCCATGGAGCCATTTCACCGGTCGATGGCGTCGGGCCGGACAAGCTGCGGATTCGTGAGCTTGTCGACCGGGTCGGAGAGCTTCGGCCGCGGGAAGTGATCCTGGCGACAAATCCGAACATCGAAGGCGACGCAACAGCAATGTACGTCGCGCGGCAATTGCAGGATGCGGGCGTCTCGATAACTCGCCCTGCCAGCGGCTTGCCGGTTGGTGGTGACCTTGAATATGCCGATGAGGTTACCCTCGGCAGAGCACTTTCCGGGAGGAAGGTCCTCTGATCGATAGGCAATTCTGGCCAACCTGACCTGAAGGAGGGGGCGTTCATCGTGGCGACCCTCGCAGTTCGACCAGTACGTATACGAGATTTGCCAAACCTTGGTGCTGTCAGCGACACCGTTGACAACCTGGGCAGCGCCAGCTTGCGATTCCGCGAACCGAATGGACGGCGAGCACGCGTTCTCGCTACCCGGACCGGCGTTGGTAGCAACCAGTTGATGCTCGTCGCAACCATCGAAAATGAAGTCTGCGCCTGGCTGGCTGTCAGTCGTGATGCGCGCAACATGCACTGGGAGCTTGGCGAGATCGCAGCGGGATCACCTCGCCTGGTAGCCAGCGCAGCCGTTTGCGTCGAACTGTGGTCGGCGCTGGTGCAGCGCGC
>CAZRNC010000549.1:0-1946 GCA_964601285.1 uncultured Thermomicrobiales bacterium
GTTTGGTCGTTGTGCTGACGATCCTCCTTCTTGAGATCATGATCGTTGCCGTGCTTCTGATCTCTCTTGAATTCCGTCCCGAGAACCGTGACATTGTGATCAGCGAAGACCTCGGCCGCCAGGCCGCGATGGTTGCAGGGGAGATCGCCGAATTACCTGTGTCCGACACCGACCGCCAGGAGCTTTCGGCTGGGCTTGAACGATTCCTGCAGCATGGTGTGCCGATTCGGCCTGGAGAGGCGGCAATACCGCTCGGCGACATGCCACACATTGCCATTCTCAATGAGCGCGGGGACACGATCATCTCCATCCCGGGGAGCTGGGCAGCGCCGGATGCTCCCTATACAACCATCGAACCCGTCCCCGCACGGAACGCTGCGGGGCGGGCGCTGGAACTGCGCGGAGCTAACACATCGTTCGGAAACAGCTATGTGCTTGATTACGCGGGCGAAACGATGGCGGCGGCTCAACCGATCATGATCGACGGCGAGTTTGCCGGCGTTGTCCTGGTGCAGGCTGATGGGGTGGTGGGGCTTCACGAGCCTCCCGCCTGGTTGTTCCTGCGGCGGATCGGTCTGGGAAATCTGATCCTTTTCTCGCTTCTCACAATTCCGGCGCTTGCGGTGGCAATTCCGGTCGGCATCCACCGGGCAAGGCAGATCTCGGGCAGGCTGGAACGTCTTTCCGACACCGCAACGGCGATGGCTCGTGGCGATCTCAGTCTCCGGGTGGATGTCGAGGGTGAGGATGAAGTTGCCCAACTGGGCCACCGCTTCAATGCGATGGTGGCGCAACTGGAGCAGGCCGACAGGTCGCGCCGCGCATTCGTCGCCAATGTCTCACATGAACTACGGACCCCGGTCGCAATTCTGCGTGGCAACCTGGAGCAGCTGCTCGAACATACAGACGACCAGCAGAGTGCCGAGCGGCTGGAAGCGATGCACCGGGAGACCGTGATGCTTGCCCGCCTGATCGACGATCTGTTCACACTCGCCCGTATCGAAGAGGCAGTGTTTGAAATCGAACCCGGTCCGGTGGACCTGGACCAGTGTATTCACGATGCCGTCGATGGCATTGCTCCGCTCGCCTGGGCTGAGCAACGGGTGACTGTTGAGGCGATCGTTGCTCCAGGCACACCGCCGGTACTGGCCGAGCTGGCACGGGTGCAGCAGATTCTCAATAACCTGCTCTACAACGCGCTGCGCCATACACCGGAAGGCGGCGTTATCGTTGTGACGTCCGAACCCGCTGGTGACATAGTCGAACTGGCTGTCACTGACACCGGTTGGGGTATTCCGGAGGACGAGTTGCCGCATGTCTTTGATCGCTACTACCAGGTGGACCAGGCGGGCCGACACCGTGATGGAAGTGGGCTGGGGTTGGCAATTGTCGAGCAGCTTGTCGAGGCAATGGGTGGCAAGGTGTCGGTCGAGAGTGTTGTTGGACAGGGAACGTCTTTCCGGATTACCTTGCCGGTAGCCTCAAGTGATAACGTTCGGTAAGGCAATACGGATCCGAAGTACCGCGTTTGGGAGAATGGTCACAGTGCAGACAGAAGCGTCGATAACGATCAATGCACCGGACGAAAAGGTGTTTGCGTTCCTGAGCGACATCAGCCGTCAACCGGAATGGGTTGGCGCGGTGCAGGAGGTGACCGACCTGCCAGATGGCCCGGTTGGGCTAGGCACGACGTTCCGGCTGCATCTGGCGCTGATGGGTCAGACCGCCAGAGCACGTCAGGAGATCACCCGCTTTGAGCCGAACCGCGAGATCGTGCAATCCACAACGTCTGGGCCGATCCCAGCCACCATCTCGATCTTCCTCACCAGCCAGGGCGATGCAACGGTGGTCCGCAACGTCACCGAAACTGACCTCTCCAGCCTCAGCCGGCTGCTCCGGCCAATCGCCACCCGCACCATCCGCCAGCAGCTGGACAACGACCTCCA
>CAZRNC010000550.1:0-1942 GCA_964601285.1 uncultured Thermomicrobiales bacterium
CCTCGACTGCTTCTACCGGGCGCATCCGCATCAGGCCGTTCTGGTTTTCGGTCTGGTGAAGCTCAACGATTTCCGCGACACTGGTCTCCACAGCAGTGAGCTGGACAGCCTGACCTCGTGAGTTTGAGATCGTCAGATACATTGCGCTAAGGACGCCGCTGCCGTGGTCGCCGTGATCTGAATGAGCCGGGTCAGACGTGGGGCGTCCTTCCGGCAAGGTTGCTGGACGAACCCACGGATTGTCAACAGTAATACCGGCCGGATCAATTGCCAAATCCGGATTCCCGTTGTTGGAATCGTTGTCGCCTCCGCATGCCGCCAACACCAGCAGCAGCGAGATCATACCGGCGAACACTACCGGGTGGAATCGCACGCGTTTGCTCCTGCATCCAACACGAACGCTCCCAGCGTTCCGACGCCCCAAGTGTAGCCATGTTTGCCGTTTGGTGTGGAAATTACAGGAAACCGGGCGGAGCATGGCCCCGCCCGGTTTCCTGCTTTGTCACGCAATGCCCTGCAGGGATGTTTATTCCAGTGTCGCGATGAAGGCGATCACGTCGGAGATCTGCTCGTCGGTGAGGTTCATCTGCGGCATGCTCGGGCCGTAGCCTTCGACCAGCTTGGCGGAAGGATCCGTGATGGATTCGGCAATGTAGTCAGCATCGGCTGTGACCGTTGAACCGTCGGCCAGCGTCACTTCGGACATCCAGAGCCCCTGCCAGGAAGGGCCGAGTCCTGAGGAACCGTCAATCGTGTGACAGGCCATGCACTGGGCTTGCCATACTGCCTCACCGGCTGCTGCGTCGCCAGCCGGGGCTACACCCGCCGGCGGCTGGGTCGCCTCGGTAGCGGTGGTTGCGGTTGGATCGCCGTCGTCGTCATCTCCGCCGCATGCAGCGAGGCCCATTGATAGCAGCATTACTGCGGTTACCAGCAGCGCGATTCTTCGCCACGAGGTTGGCATCTTCAACCTTCTACTTTCTAGCGCTTCCCGGAACACCACTGTTGCCGGGTTCAATAGTTTCAAGCGTACTACTCTCACCAGATCGTTCCACCCGCCGGGGTAGGTTATGATGCCTCCCGGCAGTCCTGCTTGCATGCTTTCCAGAAACGAGGTACCAGTATGGAACCGCGCGCCCGGACTATTGGAATGGTGACGATCGGCCAGGCTCCTCGCGATGATGTTGTCCCGGCAATGCGTGCTTTCCTGCCGGATGATCTGCGGATCGCCGAACGTGGCGCACTGGACGGGCTCGATACCGCTGCCATTCAGAACTATATCGTTGACCCCGGCGAAACCGGCATTGTAACGAAACTACTGGATGGCTCGTCGGTGTTGCTTTCCCACCAAAAAATCCTGCCGGCGATGCAGGAGAAGGTCGACCAGCTGGTAACTGACGACGGTGCAGATCTGATTGTCGTCCTTTGCGGTGCAAACTGGAGCGAACTGCGATCGGAGAAGTTGATCGTCAATCCAGGCACACTCTTTCCGGCGATCATCGGCTCACTTGCTGCCGGCCGGCGGCTGGGTATCATCAAACCGGATGCTGGTCAGATTGCAAAGGAACAGGCACGCTACGCCGCGCTCGGGATTGATGCCGTTGTCACTGCAGCTTCACCCTATGCCGGTCCGGAACGTCTAGATCTGGCGGGACGGGCGGCTGAGCAGATTGCCGCCGCTGGTTGCGACCTGGTTTGGATGACCTGTGTTGGCATGGATCGTCCGATGAAGGACGTCGTGGCCGAAACTACCGGGGTGCCGGTGATTTTGGCGCACGCACTGCTTGCGAGGATCGTTACTGAGCTGCTTGGCGACGAGGCAATGGTCCCCGGCGGTGCCGGATTGATCGGGAGGTAGACACTTGAGCGAACACGATGTGATCGAAGAACAACTGCGATCTGCCGTTTCAGCAGAACGGTTGCAGGAACATCTCGAACAGTT
>CAZRNC010000551.1:0-1941 GCA_964601285.1 uncultured Thermomicrobiales bacterium
GGGATCGACTGGACGGCCGACGAGCCGGTTCCGATGATCCCCACCCGCTTGCCGCTGAAATCGACCTCGTGATGCGGCCAGCTGCCGGTGTGATAGGTCTCCCCCTGGAAGCTGTCTCGTCCGGGAAAATCCGGTATCTGTCCGGTCGAGAGGCAGCCGGTTGCCATGATGCAGTAGGTCGCTGTTGCCCGGTCTCCACGGTCGGTGCGGATCTCCCACTGGTTGGTTGTTTCGTCAAAGTGCGCCGATTCAACCCGTGTGTGAAACCGGATATCGCGGCGCAGGTCGAAGCGGTCGGCGACGTGGTTGGCGTAGGTGAGAATCTCCGGCTGGTCAGCATAACGAGCTGTCCACGACCACTCCTGTTGCAACGCATCCGAAAAGGAGTAGGAGTAGGTCAGGCTCTCGGTGTCGCAACGTGCCCCCGGATAGCGGTTCCAATACCAGGTGCCGCCGACCCCGCTGCCGGCTTCATAGACCCGGACGTTCAGATCCATCTCGCGCAACCGGTGGAGCAGGTACATCCCGGAGAACCCTGCCCCGACGATCACCGCGTCGAAAGTTGCCTCATCTGCCGGCCGCTGTCCGTTGCTCATCGCAGTCCTCAAAATCACTCGCATGCTGGTTTCTGCCGGATAGTAGCAGTATAGCGGGAGAATCGTGGATTGCGGATAGCCTGGCAACTGAATCTGGAAGCGGCATGTTCCCGTAGATGATTGTGCAAAACGCGCAATTGCTGGCGACTTGTACTACGATGCCCGGAATATCTTGTTTGATATGAAGGAGGAACCTCAACGATGGATGGCGGAATTCTCAACGCACTGAGATGGCGCAACATCGGGCCACATCGGGGTGGCCGTGTTCCGGCGGTGGCCGGCGATCCGGTCAATCCGGCGGTCTTCTACTTTGGCGCATGTGCCGGCGGTGTCTGGAAAACCGACGATGCCGGTTCCCACTGGTTCAACATTTCCGATGGCTATTTCAAGACGTCGTCCATCGGCGCACTGGAAGTCTGCGCGGCTGACCCCAATGTCATTTATGCCGGTACCGGCGAGGCCAATATCCGCAGCAACGTCTCCCACGGCGATGGTGTCTACAAGTCCACCGATGCCGGCCAGTCCTGGAAGAACGTTGGTTTGCAGGACACCCGCCACATCGGCGAAATCCTCTCCCATCCCGAGGATTCCAACCTGGTCTATGTTGCAGCGTTGGGCCATGCCTGGGGACGCAACAGCGAACGGGGCGTGTTCCGCAGCGCCGATGGTGGCGAAACCTGGGAACGGGTACTCTACAAGAGCGACGGCGCAGGGGCAATCTCGATCACGATGGACCCGGACAACCCGCGTATTCTCTACGCCGCCATCTGGCAGGTGCAGCGCTATCCGTGGTCGATCGAAAGTGGCGGCCCGGAGTCCGGCATCTGGAAGACGACCGACGGTGGCGACACCTGGGAAGACATCACCAACAATCCGGGCCTGCCGAATGAGCCTGCCCTGGGCAAGATCGGCATTTCGGCCTCTCCTGCTCGTCCCGGCCGCGTCTGGGCACTGATTGAAGCGGACAAGGGCGGCATGTACCGCTCGGACGACTACGGTGCGAACTGGGAATACACCAGCGACGACCCGGTGTTGCGCACCCGGCACTGGTATTACACCCACGTCTACGCCGATCCGGGCAACCCGGAAGCGGTCTGGGTGATGGAGCAGCGCCTCTCGAAGTCGATCGACGGCGGCAAGTCCTGGCACCAGGTGCCGACCCCTCATGGCGACAATCACCATCTGTGGATCGATCCGCTCGATCCCGACCGCATCATCGAAGGTAACGATGGCGGCGCGGTGATCAGCTTCAACGGTGGCAAGAGCTGGTCAACGATCATGAACCAGCCAACGGCGCAGTTCTATCATGTCACTGTCGACAACCAGGAACCCTACAACGTCTACG
>CAZRNC010000552.1:0-1915 GCA_964601285.1 uncultured Thermomicrobiales bacterium
TGGCCCGTGAAATCATGATCGACGGCACCGAACTCGACGATGTGCAAGCGGCAATTGATCGGCTCTTTGGATTCTGGTCGACTCGCCAAACCCGGCCATTCGACCCGGCGGCGCTCAGAACACTTCAATCCATCCTCGCCCGATCATGGGAGCTTCCGCTCTCACTTGCCGCCGCGATCCGGCACGAGGGAGAGGAGTTTCGACGGCTGACCGAACAGCAATTTGGACTACTGGACTTCCTCTCAACGCACAATCAGGCACTGATTGCCGGATGCGCCGGTTCTGGCAAGACGGTGCTGGCGGCCGAGAAAGCCCGGCGGCTGGCAGAGCAGGGGTTCACCACCTTGCTCACCTGCTACAACAAGAATCTGGCAGCATGGCTGCGAACTTCGATGGCGCCATATCCCGAAACACTACGAATCCAGCACTTCCATGAGCTTGCCTATGAACACGCCACTCAGACCGGACTGGATACCAGCCGGCAGCCCGGCATTGACGGGGATACCTGGTTCCGTGATGTGCTGCCGGAACAGCTCCTGGACGCCACAGGGCTGTTGCCGGATCGATTTGATGCCATCATCGTCGACGAAGGACAGGATTTCCGCGATGAGTGGTGGGTGCCGCTGCAAGCCCTGCTCACGCACCCGGAAAGTGCCGTCTGGTACATCTTTTACGATGACGAACAGCGGCTCTACACCGATGACGTCCACCTGCCGTTCGAAGCCCAACCCTTCCGCCTGACGGCCAACATGCGCACGACCCGCAAGATCCATGATCGCCTCAGCCGGTTCTACGACACGCAGGTCAACTGTCCCGGCCCGGAGGGTCGGCCAGTTACCGTAGCCACCGCTGCAAATCCGGAGCAGGAGCTTCGGAGCCGGCTGCACCAGCTCATCAACGAGGAGAAGATTCCGAACAGCAGCGTCGTCATCCTGACACCGGCAAGCCAGCGACGCAGTCAGTTGAAAGAGGGTCGCCGGCTTGGCAATCTGACGCTCACCTGGTCGGATAATCCTGGCAGGAGCGAGGTGCGCGTTTCAACAATCCACGGTTTCAAGGGGTTGGAGAGTCCGGTCGTCATCGTCACCGAGATGGAAGCCGCCGGCCCATCCCAACCCGCCGACCGCCTCGAGCTGGTTGCCTGGTCCCGCGCCCGGAGTGAGCTGATCATCATCGAGCAGGCATGAGTATTTGAGCGATGTCGCCATTAAGGATCAGCCGCATCCGGAGTTGAGTAAGCCGCAGTAGCCATGGCAGACCGATGACACAATACGGCCTCGCTCGAAGATCTCCCTGCTGATGCGTTGAAGACCATCGCTGTTGAGGAAGTCGTACATGACGGCGTGACCGCCGGTGAAATAGATGGCATCGAAGCCGGCGGAGTCAATCACTTCAGGACTCGCGGTGTCTTCCAGCAACGCCATCTTTGCAGAGTCAGCGCGCCAGGCTTTGGCGGAGTTGTCGACATGGGGAAACTTCAACGATCGCGGCTCAAGCGGCGACCTCCCGCCAGATGGACTGACGATAGTCTGTTCGAACCCACGCTCCTCAAACACGTGCCAGGCATGGGTGAGTTCAGACAGCCAGAGTCCAGTGGGATGCTCAGGGTCATCATAGTGGGCGACGTTCGTGACAACGTGCAGAATGCATGTAGTCATGTAAGGAGCCTCCCCTGCTGCGGTTGGGTTCGGGGTGCGGCGATCTCCAGGTCGTTTGGTGTGGGCATGACTCTCCATGCTACCATGCCGCTCGTACAGCAATGAGCGGATGGGAGATGGCGGATGAAACTGGGGATTACCGGTGGTGTGGCTCCTGGTGGGGATTGGCAACAGGCGTTGCGGTCGGTTCGGCTGGCGGATGAGCTGGGGTATGACTCCTGCTGGCTGGGCGAAACCTGGTCGCATGAACTGTTCGC
>CAZRNC010000553.1:0-1914 GCA_964601285.1 uncultured Thermomicrobiales bacterium
AAGGAGGGATCCGTAACCCCAAGAGTACGGATCCCTCCTTCGTCGGGATGACAAATAGACATTGTCGATCCTGATTGTGCTGTCGCGGCGTTACACGCGGACGCATTGCCATGCGCCCCTACCCCTGCGGGGTAATCAGACTTGCCTGCCGTTTGCTATCCTGAGCGGCATATGGACGAGACGGGCATGACAACTGAAGATCGGACGCCGCTCTGGGCCTCCCCGGGGTTGGTTGTTGGTGTCATCTTTTCGGTGCTGATTATCCTGATCGCGATTGGTGTGCTGATTACCAATCGGGGTGAGGAACCTGCCGGCGAGATGACGGTCGCGGAATTGCGTGCCCAGCCGCAGCAGCACGATGGCCGGACGGTGATCCTGACCGGCACCGCCGAGCAGATCCGGCAACTACCGGTGCTCGACCAGTACGCCCTCTACACCTTCCGCGACGACTCCGGCTCGATGTGGGCGCTTAGCCAGCATGGCGCACCCCCGGACGATGGCAGCATCATCCAGCTGACTGCCGTCTACCACTCCCGTGTGACGCTGGATGAGGAAATCAAGCGAATCGTTGAGGCGCAGTTTGGCTCACTGGCCGGCACGGTGATTTCCAGCATCCTGCCCTCGTTCGCCCTCAACGCTGTCTTCCTCGAACATCTGGAATATGAACCGGCAGATTGACCATGTCCCGGTGAACGGCTAGCATCGAACCAGCGTTTTCCACGGATCAGACGAGGAGTTCTGCATGCCCCGGTTTGCCGCCAATCTCACGATGCTGTTTACCGAATACCCGTTGCTCGAACGGTTCGACCGGGCCGCCGCTGCCGGCTTCGAGGCAGTCGAGTTTCTCTTCCCGTATGACGAGGACATTGCTGCCATCCGTGCGGCGCTGGACAGGAACAACCTGCAACAGGTGCTCTTCAACCTGCCGGCCGGAGATTTCGCCGCCGGCGAACGTGGCTTTGCCAACGACCCGGGCAGGGTTCCCGAGTTCCGGGATGGCGTGGCCCGTGCGCTGGAGATTGCCGGCGAGCTGAACTGCCCGAAGATCAACTGTCTGGTGGGCATGACGCTTGATGATGTGCCGCTGGATATCCAGTGGCAGGCCGTGATCGAGAATCTGCGCTATGCAGCAACCGAGGCGGAGAAGGCGGGTGTGCTTCAGATTTTCGAGCCGCTCAACACCTTCGATACGCCCGGCTTTCTGCTTTCAACAACGGCGCAGGCGCTGATGTTGCTGGATGAGGTCAAGCGTGACAACCTGAAGATCCAGTACGACATCTATCATGCCCAGCGGATGGAAGGGAACATCTGCGGCACGCTCGAGCAGTATCTCCCGCAGATCGGCCACATCCAGATCGCCGACAGCCCGGGCCGCAACGAACCTGGCACCGGTGAGCTGAACTATCCCTACATCTTTGAGCATCTGGACCGCATCGGCTACGACGGCTGGGTCAGCCTGGAATACCGTCCATCCACGACCACCGAGGATTCGCTCGGCTGGATGACAGATACACGTGCATAACAGGAAAGGATCGAACATGGCGGAGCGCATTGGGTTGATCGGGACCGGGATTATGGGCAAACCGATGGCCCGGAATCTGGTCAAGGCCGGCTATGAGCTGGTGGTCAACAATCGCAGTCAGGCCAGCATCGAAGAGCTGGTGGCCGAGTCCGACAAGATCGTGGCGGCAGCATCACCGGCCGAAGTTGCCGGGCAGGTGGACATCATCATCACGATGCTGCCGGATTCGCCGGAAGTGAAGCAGGTGGTCTTCGGCGAGAACGGTCTGCTGCCGGTGATGGGTCCTGGCAAGCTGCTGATCGACATGAGCACGATCGCGCCGGCCTCGGCAATCGAGGTCAACGCGGCCCTGGTTGAGCGTGGTGCCAGCGCTCTGGATGCCCCGGTGAGCG
>CAZRNC010000554.1:0-1909 GCA_964601285.1 uncultured Thermomicrobiales bacterium
AGCGATCGGAGCGATTGTGACCAGCGCGATCAACGTTAGCAATCTCACCAAGACGTTTGGCCACGTCCGGGCGCTGGACGGGTTCAATCTGGATGTCCAGCCTGGCGAGGTACATGGTTTTCTGGGGCCGAACGGGGCCGGCAAGACGACTGCCATTCGTGTTCTGCTCGGTTTGCTGCGAGCCGATAGCGGCAGCGTCTCGGTGTTGGGTGGCGACCCCTGGCAGGATGCGGTCGAGTTGCACCGCCGGCTGGCCTACGTTCCGGGTGACGTCAACCTCTGGCCGGAACTGACCGGCGGCGAGGCGATCGACATTCTCGGCGAACTGCGCGGCGGACTCGACGTCGGGAAGCGCGATCTGCTCTGCCAGCGGTTTGATCTGGACCGCACCAAGAAGGCGCGTACCTATTCCAAGGGCAACCGGCAGAAGGTGGCGCTGGTAGCGGCATTGGCGTCCGATGTTGACCTGTTGCTGCTGGATGAGCCAACCTCGGGACTTGATCCGTTGATGGAAGTGATCTTTCAGGACTGCATCAAGGAAGAACAGGCCGCCGGCAAGACCGTGCTGCTCTCCAGTCACTTGCTCTATCAGGTTGAGGTGCTGTGCGACCGGGTGACGATCATCCGCCGGGGCAAGGACGTCGAAAGCGGCACGCTGTCTGACCTGCGGCATCTCACCCGGACATCGGTGACGCTTGAAACAGCGTCGTCGCCTGAACCATTGGCGGAACTGCCGGGCGTCCACGGATTCCAGATCGAGCGGGGCCGGGCACACTTTGACGTCGATACCGACCAGATCGGTGCGATCATGGACGCAGCGACCCGTCTGGATATCCACTCGCTGGTGAGCCGACCTCCGACACTTGAACAGCTTTTCATGCGGCACTATGGCGAGGAGCTATCGGACGCCGAGCGCACGTTCAACAACCATGAGGCGGACGAATGAGCACGCTGACCGGAACCCGGACGCTCATCCGGTTCATCTTCCGCCGGGACCGGGTCCGTGTGCCGGTCTGGATTGTTTCGTTGCTGGCGTTGGTGCTATTGACAGCAGCCGTCCTTCCGGAGTCGTTCCCGACGGACGAAGAGCGTCAGTTACGCGGCGAGTTGACGGCGAACCCGGCGATCCGCTTTCTCTTCGGGCCGGGCTTTCAACCGGATGACTACACCTTTGGAGCGATGCTTGCCAATGAAATGATGGGCATGATGCTCATCCTCGTCTCGTTGATGAGCATGTTCATGATCAGCAGGCATACCCGCGCCGAGGAAGAGACGGGCCGGGTGGAGCTGGTGCGTGCCTCGGCTGTCGGGCGGCACGCTGGGCTGACTGCGGCACTGGTCGCCACTGTCCTGGTGAACCTGGCCATCGGTCTGCTAACGAGTGTGGGATTACCACTGGTTCTTTCTGATCTGTCGTGGACCGGGTCACTTCTCTTTGGCGGCGGAATGGCGGCAACCGGCATCGTAATCGCGGTAGTGGCAGCGATAGCCGCTCAGATTCAAGAGTTTTCGAGAGCTGCGAACGGGTTGGCTGGCGCAGTGCTGGGCTTCACTTATGCCCTGCGCGGGTTTGGGGATTCGCTGGAGAATGCGTTTGCCTGGGTGCCGCCGTTCGGCCTGGCGATGCAGTCCGCCCCCTATGTGTATGACCGCTTGTGGACGTTACCCCTGTTGCTGGCCATTGCTGTCGCTTTGCTGCCGGCGGCCCATTTGCTGAACAGCCGGCGCGATGTTGCCGCCGGGCTGGTGCGGCCGAAAGCTGGTCCGCCAGAGGCAGCGCCGGGGCTGGCATCGCCTTTCGGAATGGCGATGCGGTTGCAGCGCGGTTCGTTCATTGGCTGGTCCGCTGGTGTAGCGATCCTTGCAGCCGGGATTGGAACGATTGTCGTTGATGCGCTGGATCTCTACG
>CAZRNC010000555.1:0-1896 GCA_964601285.1 uncultured Thermomicrobiales bacterium
GGGTCGAACGGCTCAACGTCGTACTCGGTCGCCCCGTCAACAATCATCTGCGTCAGAGCCTTGCCGACCGCGGCCGCCCAGGAGAATCCGCCGCCGTTGAATCCCGCGCCGACGAAGATGCCTTCCGCCAGGTCGTACGGCCCAATCATCGGCAGGCCATCTGCCGTGAAGCCCATGATCCCCGCCCAGGCACGGACAACCTTGAGCTTGCCAACCACCGGGAAGAGCGAGGTCAGGCAGTTCGCACAGCCGATCATGCAATCAATGACCGCCTCTTCACTGTAGAGACCCAGTCCTTCATCAACGTCATAACGACGGAACCCGCCGCAGATGAGCTGGCCGGTAGCGGTCTGACGCCCGTACTCCTTATCGAAATTCGTCCCGAACGCGACCGGCAGGATATCGGCCACCGGCTGGGTCACCAGAATCTGGCCACGCGCCGGCACGACTGCACCTTCCGGCAGATCGTCAAGCAGTTGCGGAGTCCAGGCATTTGTCGCAACGACGACCGTATCGGTCGCAATCGTGCCGCGAGCCGTCTCGACGCCGGTGACTTTGCCATTAGCCGTCAGGATCGAGGTAACCGGTGTCCAGGGGAAGACCTGTGCGCCGAGTTTGCGGGCGCCTTCGGCCTGACCATGCACCAGGCTGAACGGCCAGAGGTGTCCGGAGTTCTCGGCGTACTTCGCGCCGAGCAGGTGGTCCGATGCCGCCGGCACAAGCTGTTGCAGCTCGTAGCGGTCCAGCATCCGGACTCCCGCCTGCAACCCTTCCAGCGCCTCTACAGAGCCGACGAGGTGGTTCCACATCTCCTCGTCCTGGGCGATATCGATGCTGCCGGTGAGCTTCAGATCAAAGTCGATGCCCAATTCCTGGGGCAATTCTTCGCTTATCAGCCGTAGGTTCTCCCGGCTGAGCGCATAGGCAGCCCTGCCGACCCTGCTGACCATTGAGGAACCGCTGCCAGTCTGGCCAGCGTTCCGGCCGGATGCGCCGGAACAGATGCCGCGCATCTCCAGCAGCGCCACCTTCTTGCCGCGCTTGCTAAGCTGGTAGGCCGCGGCTGTGCCGGCAACACCGCCACCGATGACGACAACATCCGCTGAAGCCGGCAGATCAGCCCCCGAGTCGTAGGCTCCGGTATTGGCTACCGGTGCGACATCACGTTCCATCTGCAAAGCTCCCCATCTAGATAGTGCCCCAGGCCCAGTTGATCAGTACCATGGTTAGTGCAAACAGGGCGATGATGACCATAATCCCGCCAACTGACATCATCAGTTGCAGCACCGCCGAACGAAACGCCTTGCGCTGCTCCCGGACCGTTTCCGGCGGCGCGGGTCGCCGGACGTACTCGGCCGGCGTGTTGTACGAGCCACCACCGGTATAGCGCTGCATCACCAGATCGGCCATCAGCTGGTGCCGCATCACCTGGTCATATTGCTTCCGCGAATCCGGGCGCGACAGCACGGTGTAGGCCGCATTAATCAGCTTCGAGCGCTCCTCGGCCTTCAACCGCTCCATTGGATCGGTGAAATGGTCCGGATGGGTCAGCCGCATCAGGTTGCGATACGAGCGGGTCAGCTCATCGCGGGTAGCATTCAGCGACACACCCAGAACAGCGTAGTAGTTGATTGAAGTGTCAAAGTGCTGGTTTCCGGACACGAAGCTATCCAGACCTCCGGATCATCTCTAGGCCAGTTGTCACACGTCAGCCGGTATATTGTAGCCTGAAGGAATCCATGAGTCCGCTGAAACCTGTATCGAATGTGAGGGCGTTGATGTCCGTACCCACCGAATCATCTCTGACCAGCCGGCGGGTTGCCCTGCCAACCGGGGTGACCCTGCACATGCTGGAACGCCCCGGAACCGGCACGCCGGTCATCTGCCTGCACGGCA
>CAZRNC010000556.1:0-1894 GCA_964601285.1 uncultured Thermomicrobiales bacterium
GGTCTGCGGCCGGTGTCGGTGGGATTGGCGCGAGTTGGTAGTCTCCGTGGTCAACCTCAGCCGTACCGAGATCGGCCGGGAACTCGAGGTATACCGGGCCGGGTTGACCAGAGGTGGCAATTGAAATGGCCCGGCGCAGATACCAGTTGGTCCGGTCGGTGCGTTCGATCGTTGCCGCCCACTTGGTAATTGGCCGCATCATGCCAAGGTGGTCGGTCTCCTGAAATGCGCCCATGCCCTCGGTGTGGGTGGATGCCCGTACTCCTATGACCAACATCGGTGTGCAACCGGAGTAGGCTTCAAGGACCGCCGGCACCATGTTGGCAACACCGGGGCCAGGACAACCGAACGCAACCGCCGGCCGGTTGGTGATTCGTGCCCAAGCCATCGCCATGAAGGCTCCGGACGTTTCGTGACGTACCAGAACGGCTTTGACCGAAGTGGAGTGGTACAGCGCGTCGTACAGATGGCGAGCATTGCCAGGAAGCCCGAAGACAACAGGGATCCCTTCCTGCTCCAGCCCGGCAACCAGCGCTTGCCAACCGTCCATTCTTGCCATGACCGGCTCCTCCACTCTTGTGCATCAACGACGGTCGTAGCGTACGTGTCCATCGAATCCACGTCAACATGGGTTGGTTCCCGCTAACCGAGTCGGTACAATTCGATGATGCCTTCTGGATTGTACGTACGATACCTTCCTATCGCTGTTTGTCGTGGATCCGAAGTCCGGGAATGCTCTTGAACAGACCTGAGCCACTCGCAACAACCGAAACCGCACTGGCACTCTCCGACCAGGCAGACCGCGTTCCGCTTGCGCTCGAGCTAGCCCGCTGGGAATCCCTGATCGAAGAATTGCGCGATCGCATCGCTGAAGAAGAGCAACAACAAATGGTCATGCTCGCCGAAATCGAACGGCGTACCGGCAACCTGCAGCGCGATGTCGAGAGTCTTTCTTCCATTGTCAACCGGCTGGAGTTCCGGCTGCAGCGGCTCAACGTCGCCGACCGGCCCCTCACCGATCGTGAACTGGATGACGAAGAACACTCCGAGCGTGCAGAGTCGGCCGCCTACTGGGCGGAGTGGCGTCAGCAGCGCAGCGAGCGGGAGTCCCCGGCACCAATCCGGGGTGGGAAACGGCCGAGTGGCAAGAAGCTGCTCAGCCTGTATCGCACACTCGCACGGCTGATCCACCCTGATCTTGCAACCAGCGACGAGGACCGGGCACGCCGCGAGACGATTATGCGTGTTGCCAACATTGCCCGCGACAACGGCGACACCGAACAGCTTGAGCGGTTGATTGCCACCTGGACTCGTCCGGAAGAGTCGATCAATGAGTTTGATACGACTGGACTTTCCGGCAAGATCACTACCCGGAAGCGTGAGCACGAGGAACTGGAGCAGCAGTTTGAGGCCCAGCGGGATACGATCGCTTCAAAGCTGACACGTGCTACTCCGCGCGACCGGGAACGTTACTTCCGCAATGAAGACGAATCGCTCCGCCGGGACCTCGCCAACCTCCGCCTCCGCCGGCGCCGGCTGCTCCGCACCCTCGACGAGCGCCGCCGCGAACTATCCGACGTTTCGGATTAGCGCGGGTTTCGCAAAGCATGGACACATGTAGGGGCACGATTCATCGCGCCCTTTCTCGTCAAGTTAGGCGAAGTTCACTGGCGTGGGCTCCAAACTGCAATTGTCATCTCGACCGAAGCGGAGAGATCTCGACACGGATTGCGTTGCAGTGATCGACATCGCCCGTCGAACGGGATCGACACGGCATCTACTTGGTCGGGCGAGATCTCTCCGCTTCGGTCGAGATGACAATCTAAACGCTGCTCTCTTCGCGGAAGTACGACGATCCTGAAACAACAATTTGAGCCAGTGGATTCAGCACGCC
>CAZRNC010000557.1:0-1893 GCA_964601285.1 uncultured Thermomicrobiales bacterium
TGGACGAGATCTCTCCGCTTCGGTCGAGATGACAAATGCAGATTGGAGCCCGCTCGAGTGAATCTCGCCTAACCTGATGCTGGGGCGTCTTGCATACGCCCCTACGAAAATGAACCAAACTCTCGTACGACACGATACGCTGGTCGCACTACTAGTTGATTCATTGGTCAGAGATGACAACTCTAAATCCGTCATCCCGAGCGAAGTCGAGGGACCTCGTGGGTCGGATCTCTCCCGGTGATGTCAAGCTTCGAGGCTCGAGGTCCCTCGGCTTCGCTCGGGATGACGGAGAGAGGCGGATTACCCAGCCGGCTCCTGATACCCGCTGGGGGCTTCCATGTTGTAACGCCATTCGTAGTAGTGGCGGCCAACGTTGCCCATCTCGACCCGCCATTCGGGGTCGTTGGTTGGGGTGTAGGTCAGCAGCCGGCGCTCGAATGCCTGCACCAGCACCCAGGTTGGCTCCTGGTTGACCATGGTCTGCACCCAGTAGGGATCAGCGATCGGCAGTCCGACACTCATCTGCCAGTCGATGGCAAGCCCTGCGAGATAGTCGTCGAAGACGCTGGCGATGTTGTGGCCGAGCGTTTCGTCGTAGCTGCCATAGCTCGCCTGTCCGGCCAGATTCTGGTTGGTGGTGATGGTTCCATCGGCGTTGAGCACTTCGACGATGGTCTCTCCGGGACGTGGATCAATCGAGCGCCCTTCGTCGATCGAGGCGATACCGTTCAAACTGGCATAGGTCGGTGCATCGGCGTTCCACTCAATACCGTCGCCGGCGAGCGCCATCTCGGCCGGTTCACGCTCAAGGAATTCCGCTTCTCCAACCTGGACCGACCCGAGGATCATGTCGCGCACCAGCAGACCCGCGGTCAGCCCGTTGCGGACTTCGCTGGTGTTGACTTCAATCCGGGCTTTGTCGAAATAGTAGACGCGGCGTGCGCCGTCTGGTTCCTCGTCATAGCGTTCGGCAACAGCGATCCAACTTTCCGGACCCCAGAGCCATGAGCGCTTGACGGTTTCTGACCAGACCGGGCCATCAGCCAACCACCAGATTTGCTGGACCTCGTTTGGTGCAGCTTTCACGCCTGGCGGCAGGACATCCGGCAGGTCAACCTGTTGCTGTGCCGGGCCGGTTGGGGTGCTGGTTGGCGGTGCAAAGCCAGCCGGTGGAGGTGTTGGGGTTTCGGTTGCTGTCGGTTCATCCGTTGCAGTTGGCGATGGCTGTGCAGGTTTGTCGAACGAGCTAGCCGGTGGTGCCGAGACGCCGTTGAGGGCCAGTTTGTCTGTGCCGTTGGTTGTCGTGAAGCTCCAGGTGCGAGTGAATTTCTCGCCGTTGGCGCTGCCGCTGATCGTTACCTGATAGGTGGTGTCCGGCTCCAGCGGATCGCTGGCAGCGACCTGGGCAGTATTGCTGCTGAGCCAACCGGTACCGATCGAATGGAACGATGGCACGGTTTGGCCATTGGCAGTTAGCATGACCGAATCGACGCTCAAGCTGCCCTCACCGCGCCAGGCGAGGGTAATGGGATAGCCAACCGGATAGCTCGCGCCAGGGAACGGCCCCGGCGCTTCTCCATGGAATGCACGGCCAACTCCGGTTGCATTGTGCGGTGGCCAGGCGACCCAGTTTGGCTCTGACTGGCGCGACCAGGACTCTGCGCCGAGCATGATCACTTCGAACTTGATGTTGCCCTCGTTGATTGCAGCCAGCCCGATGTGGGTGTAGCGTGCATCAATCAGGGTGATCCGGTGGTTGATCGTGCCGATGAACCATTCGGTGGAGACGACCATCGAGCCGGAGAGTCCGGCGTTTTCGTTGACTGATCCGCTGTAGCCGGCAGCCTTGGCGCGGTCAGACATCGAGGCGCCGGTGAATCCAGGCTTGCCGGG
>CAZRNC010000558.1:0-1893 GCA_964601285.1 uncultured Thermomicrobiales bacterium
CGCTACCAGAACCCGCAGATCGACGAGTGGCACGATGAACTTCGTGGCACGATCGACCGCGAGCGCCAGATTGAACTGGTGCACCAGATCACCGAGCAGGTCTGGAAGGACGTGGTCGAAATGACCGTCGTCACCGTTGCCGGCCGCTCGGCCAAGCACAACCGGATCGGTGGACACCAGAGCTACATCTGGCAGTACAACCCGATCCCAAGCCTGAAGAACTGGACCCTGAACGACTAGTTCGGCACGGTTTTTCAAGCGGGGTCAGGCCATTCGGGCCTGGCCCCGCTTTTTCGTTTCACGAGATATCCCCATGTGACCGGACGAACGTCCGGATTGTCTGGCACAATGCACCCGGAACAGCGCCCTGCTGCGCGCAGGGCTTCGAACATCGGTGGGAAGGAATTCCAGGGTGAGACTCCGCTCGATCAGTTCAGGAGAGACGTATCCGGCCAACGAAGTACGCCTGGCAGATAGCACCGGCGGATTGCTGGAAGTAGATCTTGGGCCGGTTTCGATCACCCGGGAGACCCTCGATAGCCGCCTCGGCGCGATCGACCATCCGCTGCGGTCGGGTGTCTGGCGCTATCGTGAACTCATGCCATCCTTCCCCGACGAGGCGATTGTTTCCAAGCCCGAGGGCAACACGAATCTCTATCACGATCAGCGGCTGAACGATCTCGCCGGCACCGATGTCTGGTTCAAACACGAGGGCGAAAACCCGACCGGCTCGTTCAAGGACCGCGGGATGACTGTTGGCGTGAGTCATGCACGCTGGGTTGGTGCCAAGGTTGTTGCCTGTGCTTCGACCGGCAACACCAGTGCATCGGTCGCCGCTTACGCAGCCACGGCCGGTCTGCCGTCGGTCGTCTTCATTCCCGAGGGCAAGGTGACGATTGCCAAACTCTCCCAGACTATTGCCTACGGTGCGAAGATCGTCCAGGTGCGGGGCGATTTCGACGCTGCGATGTCGATGGTGCGCCAGGCGACCGAACGGTATGGACTCTACCTGTTGAACTCGGTTAATGCCTTCCGGCTGGAAGGTCAGAAGTCGATCTTCCTCGAATCGCTGCAACAGATGAAGTGGCAGACGCCCGATTGGGTCGTCGTGCCGGGTGGAAACCTGGGCAACACCAGTGCTCTCGGAAAGATTCTGCGCGAGAGTCTGGCCGCAGGATTGATCGACACCATGCCGCGGGTTGCCGTCGTCCAGGCCGAAGGTTCGGCACCATTCCATGCTGCGTTTCAGAGCAGATTTGAGACCTATTCGCCGGTGAGCGCATCAACGGTCGCTACTGCGATCCAGATCGGCGATCCGGTGAACTACACCAAGGCGCGCGAGGTCATCCGCCAGACCGAGGGTCTGGTGCTGACCGCGACGGACGCCGAGATTCTGGAAGCCAAAGCGGCGATAGACCGGGTCGGCATCGGTTGCGAACCCGCTTCGGCGGCAGGGTTGGCCGGCATTCGCAAGCTGGTTAGCTCCGGCCAGATTCAGCCGGGCGAGCGGGTGCTGACGTATCTCACCGGTAACGTGATGAAAGACAGCGACGTCATTGTTGAGTGGCATCTTGGTGAGAACGCCGGGGAGGGCGCAAACCGTCCGGTGACGATTGATGCTTCGCTGGATGATCTCGATCGGGTGATGTCCGATGTATTGTAGCGTCGCTGCGCCAGGCTCATCTGCCAATCTCGGACCGGGTTTCGATTGTCTGGCGATTGCCCTCGATCGCTGGACACGGGTAGATGCCCGGACGACTGATGGCGACGAGATTGTCGACATTGGCTCACCTGATCTGCTGGGTGGCAGTAATCTGGTCATCGACGCCATGCGGATCGCTGCCAAGCAACTGGGGCTGACATTGCCCGGTTGTGAGATCACGATTGCCAGCG
>CAZRNC010000559.1:0-1892 GCA_964601285.1 uncultured Thermomicrobiales bacterium
GTCAGCGACTCAACGGTTTCGACCGATCCCAGAATCGAGCGCCCGACCGGTTGACCGTCCCAGACCACTTCGTCGATCAGGTCGTGGACCAGGTCGTCCGGGGTGTCGTTGACACCATGGATCTCCTCGACGATGACAAAGCGTTCCTTTTCCATCTCCTCTTCAAGGAAGAGGGAGTTGCGAACGATATCGGCCAGCACGTCGAAGGATGATTCCAGATGGTCGGCCGGCACCTTCACCCAGTAGTTGGTTCCCTCGCGGCCGGTCGAGGCGTTGATGATGCCGCCGATGCCTTCGATCTGGCCGGAGATGATGGCCGGGTCGGGCCGCTTCTCGGTTCCTTTGAAGAGCATATGCTCGATGAAGTGGGAGACTCCCGCCTGGTGTTCCTGCTCGTAGCGTGCGCCAACGGTATAGAGGAAGATCAGGCTGGCGGAGTGGACGTGGCTCATGCGGCTGGTCACGACCCGGACGCCGTTGGCAAGCGTGGTCTTTTGATAGAAGCTGTTGGCGTCGTCGGATGTCTGGTTGCCGGCAATGATCACGTGTGGTTACTCCGTCTCATTCTGTCTGGTTGATGATGGTTGTAGCATGGATATGGCCAGACCAAGCGCCTGGCGGGCCGTTTCCCGGATATTGGACAGCCGGTCGCCGTTCAACCGCAGTTCCCGGACTTCGGTGGTATCCGGGGTGGCGACGGCGATATAGATCAGCCCGACCGGTTTGCGGGCCGTTGCGCCCGTCGGGCCGGCAATGCCGGTGCTGGAGATGCCGATGTCGGTGGAGAAGGTGTTGCGTGCGCCTTCCGCCATCGCAGCTGCACACTCCGGACTGACTGCTCCAACCCGCTCAAGGATCTCCGCCGGCACACCAAGCATCTGCTGTTTGGCACTGTTGGTGTAGGAGATGACACCGCCCATGAAGTAGTCGGACGAGCCGGCCAGTGACGTGATCCGGTGGCCGATCAGCCCGCCGGTGCAGGATTCGGCGGTTGCACAAGTCCAGCCACGGTCCCGCAGCAGATCTGCCAGGCGGGCGGAGCTTTCGAGTGCTTGTGCGTCGCTTGTCGTTTCCAGTCGATCACCGTTGTCCATATTCCGGCGAGTATGGAGTATTTGTGTTGTTTGATGCAACTGTTTCCGGTTGGGCGTGTGCTAGACTCGATGCCAGATAGCAGCTGATTACCATGATTTTGCTCCGAAACGTCCACCTCGTTTCCGCATCCGGATCGGACATCACCAATGGCGTACAAGTCAACCCATGCTGTTGTGCAGCGGGTGATGCCACTGCTCGAGCAGATGGCTTCCCGGACGATCGACAAGGCCCGGTTGTTGCAGTATCTCTCGGCATCGGCCGGCGTGGACTGGGGCATTATGACGGTGGTCTCTGACGAGGTGACTGATGAGGGCCGGCATATCACCTATCGTGATGAACTGAGCGGCGAGAGCTACACGCTGCGCTATCCCGATGTGCTGGAAGAGGCCCTTGCCCCGTTGGTGCTGGCGGAATACAAACGGCTGGCGGTCGACCGTCCGCTCACCAAGATGAACGCGAACCTCTACGAACATTTCTTCGGGCTTACCTATTGCGCCCGCTGCCGCTTCCGCGGCCCGGAGCATGCCCAGATCCACAGCGAGTGCCACTTCGCCGGCCACCCGGTCAACTTCGAACCGGACTGATTCTGTCCATTGGTTTGCGTAGGGCCGACTTGTATTCGCCCGTGTCGAGCGCCGTGGGCGTCAAGCCGGGCGTATGCAAGACGCCCCTACGGAGACGGGCCGGACTCTCGCTTGTAGCCGGGATGCGAGTCTCCTTCCTTGTCATCCTGAGTACTGGACCACAGGGAATCTGTCGTCACCAATAGATGTAGCCGCGCAATTTATTGCGCCCTT
>CAZRNC010000560.1:0-1891 GCA_964601285.1 uncultured Thermomicrobiales bacterium
CGAGACAGATGCCCGGCAGCGCGGCATGCGCCAGGACATCACCCAGCAATCCCTGCTGCCGGAGTACGGCAAACGTCCCAAGCACACCGCCAACAATGCCCAACAAGGCAGAGCCTAACGCCACATTTCGCAAGGTGTAATCGAAAATCACATCGCTGAAGATCCCAAGCATCAGTCGTCCCTGCCCTGTGCAACGGCAGTCAATGCCGGACCTTCCGGAATCGATTCCGGGAAGGAAGCGACGCGCCCGCCATAGGTCTTCTGGATCATCGTCCGGTTGAAGACCTCCTCAACCGGACCGTCAGCAACGACCTGCACGTTGAGAAGGATCACCCAGTCGAAATACTCGGTGACCGTTTCGAGGTTGTGGTGGACAACGATCAACGTCTTGCCGGCTGCTTTGAGCTCGCGCATGTTGTCAACGATTGCTCGCTCGGTCGTCGCATCGACGCCGGCGAACGGCTCATCCATGAAGTAGATCAGCGCATCCTGAGCCAGCGCCCGGGCCAGAAAGACCCGTTGCTGCTGGCCGCCGGAGAGTTGACTGATCTGGCGATCGGCGTAATCGGCCATGCCGACCTTGGTAAGACATTCAAGAGCAATCTCCCGCTCCCGCTTTCCGGGCCGGCGAATCCAGCCGAGTTTGCCGTAGAGTCCCATCTGGACAATATCGAGCGTCGTCGTTGGAAAGTCCCAATCAACGCTTCCTCGCTGTGGTACATAGCCGACCAACGAGCGCTGACGTTTGTAGGAGTTTGCGTAGATCGAAACAGTTCCGCTTGCCTTGGGAACAAGATCGAGAATCGCCTTGATCAACGTGGATTTTCCGGCGCCATTTGGACCGACGATTGCTACCATGCGCCCTTCCGGGATCGTGACATCAATGTCCCAGAGTACCGGCGTCTCGCGATAGGCAACGGTCAGGTCTCGTACTTCGACCGGGTTCCCGGTCTGTATGCCTGCTTGCATGGAATCCTCCCCAAGCTAGCGTAGCGCACCAGCGATGGTGTCAATGTTTTCAGTAATCATGCCGATGTAGGTTCCACCGTGCGTGCCCTCGTCGCCCATGGCGTCCGAATAGAGTTCGCCGCCAATTTCAACCACGTTGCCCCGGGATCGAACAGCAGCTTGCACAGCTTCGATCGTGGCTCGCGGGACACTGGACTCGACGAAGATCGCCTTGATCTCCCGATCAATGATGGTGTTGGTCAGTGCCTGGACATCGGCTGCGCCGGCTTCGGCCGCAGTTGAAATGCCCTGAAGACCGATCACTTCGATACCGTAACGATGGCCAAAGTAGCCGAATGCATCATGCGCGGTAATCAGCACCCGCGACGCCTCGGGAATCGTTTCGACCTGCTCAAACACGTAGGCGTCGAGTTCATCGAGTTCTTCGAGGTAGGCAGCGGCATTGCTCGCATAGGCGGCCGCATTATCAGGGTCCAGTTCAGACAGATGTACCTCAATCACACCCACGACGGATTTCCAGAGAGAAACATCGAACCAGATGTGCGGGTCCGGAGCATTCTCATACTGCTCGGATGCCAGGAGAAGTTCTTCAGGAAGGTTTTCGGAAACGGCGAACGTCGGCTTCTGGCTGGAAAGCCGGGCAAAAATCTCGGTCATCCGTCCTTCGAGCTCGAGTCCGTTGTAGAAGATGATGTCGGCCGAATCAAGCCGGTTTACGTCACTGGCGGTCGGCCGGTAGAGATGCGGGTCGATCCCCGGTCCCATCAGGCCGGTTACCTCGACATGCTCACCGCCCACGTTGCGGGCAGCATCGGCAATCATTCCGGTGGTCGTGACAACCTTGATCTTGCCGTTCTCTTCGCCGGCATCTCCATCGTCAGCACACGCTGCAAGCAGCACCAATACGAGCGTCATGGCGAGG
>CAZRNC010000561.1:0-1887 GCA_964601285.1 uncultured Thermomicrobiales bacterium
GCGCTTTGGGGAACACCAGACTACCTCTCGTCAAATGCCGGTCTGACGGCTGCCGCTGCAGAACTGTTGCGTGATCGCGGGGCGGTGCTGGTTGGCATTGACACCTGGAACGTGGATGATGTTCAGGACCGTACTCGCCCGGTGCATTCGATCCTGCTGGCGTCCGGCATCCCGGTGGTCGAGAACCTGCGCAATCTCGATCATCTCCCGCAGCGTGGATTCCGGTTTCACGCGCCGATCCTGCCGTTCAGACAAGGGGGCGCAAATCCGGTGCGAGCCTACGCGATCGTGAGCGATACCTGATGGCCAGTCAGCCGGATACAGCGGCCACAACGGTTCGGAAACTTCCAACGGTCAAGGAATTGCCGCTGGATGAACGTCCTCGCGAGAAGATGGCGCTGCGCGGAGCCGGCGAGCTTTCCAACGCCGACCTGTTGGCGATTCTGCTCAACACGGGCACTCGCGGGGAGCCGGTCACCTCACTTGCCCAGCGAATACTGCTGGAGCAGGGCGGTCTGCGCGGGTTGCGTGGTCAGGATTTTCACGGACTGATGAAGATCCATGGCCTTGGAGAGGCCAAGGCGGCCAAGGTACTGGCTGCGCTGGAACTGGGCCGGCGGATGTCGGCACTGACCACCGAGGACCGGGTGCAAATCCGGACACCGGAAGACCTGGCGAACTGTTTCGTCCCGCATCTCAGCGGACTCGAACGGGAAGAGCTATGGATTGTGGCGCTGGATACCAAGCACCAGATCAAGCGGCTCGAACGGGTCTACCGGGGAACGGTCAACTCGGCGAATGTCCGGATTGCTGAAGTGTTCACGGCGGCAGTCCGTGCCGAAGCGCCGGCCATCGCGATCGCCCACAACCATCCAAGTGGCGACCCGATGCCATCAGCGGCGGATGTTTCACTCACGGCTGAGCTTGTCGCGGCCGCCAAGCTGTTGGACATCGACCTGATGGATCATCTCGTCATTGGCGATGGGCGCTGGGTGTCACTGAAACGCATGGGGCTCGGATTCCCGCTGCACTGAAACACACCTGCTGAAAGGTTCAACAATCATGTTCGACGCGATCAACTGGGATGCTGATGGTCTGGTGCCGGCAGTCGTGCAGGATGTCGCCACCGGCGATGTCCGGATGCTTGGCTATGTCAGCCGGGAGTCGCTGGAACTGACGACGGAAACCGGCTTGCTGCACTTCTTCAGCCGCTCCCGCCAGCGCATCTGGAAGAAGGGCGAATCCTCCGGCAATGTTCTGGACGTGCGCGAAATCCGGGTTGATTGCGACGGCGATACGCTGCTGGTCAGGGTCGTTCCCCACGGTCCGACCTGCCACACTGGCGAGGAGAGCTGCTTCTACCAGCCGGCGCTGTTCGAACATGGGCCGGTTTCATCGGGCCCGGGGATTCTTGGGCGGATCGCTACGATCGTTGCCGAACGGCAGCGGGAGATGCCTGAGGGTTCTTACACGACCTATCTCTTCGAGCAGGGTATCGACAAGATCGGCAAGAAGATCGGCGAAGAATCGGCAGAGGTCATCATCGCTGCCAAGAACGGCGACCCTGAACCTCTGGCCGGTGAGGCTGCTGATCTGCTCTACCACCTGCTCGTGCTGCTCCGCGCATCAGATGTCGATCTCGAACAGGTCTGGCAGACGCTCGGGGCGCGCCATGTAGGGCGACCTGTCGAAGATTAGTCTGAAATGCGTATAGACGTAGCCGCGCAATTTATTGCGCCTTTCAAACGCCCCCTGGGTTCAACGGGCGCAATAAATTGCGCGGCTACGTCTATGATCCATATACATTGATTCTGTAAACGTCGACGCCCTATCCCTCTATCAGCTTGAAAACCAACGGTGCAAGGGCGGGGTGGGTGCTGAGGAGGG
>CAZRNC010000562.1:0-1885 GCA_964601285.1 uncultured Thermomicrobiales bacterium
AGAGCGGCGTGCGAAACCTGGAGCGCGAGATCGGTTCGGTCTGCCGGAAGCTGGCGGTGAAGGTCGCCTCGGGTGAAGAGTTGCCACCGGCCGTGACGCCGGCGCTTGTCCGCGAGTATCTTGGACGGCCGCGTTACTTCTTCGAAGAGTTGGCAACCCGAACGTCCAACCCCGGAGTTGCCATCGGTGTTGGCGTTACCGCCGTCGGTGGAGACATCATGTTCATCGAGACCAGCAAATATCCTGGCCGTGGTGGACTGACGATCACCGGACAGCTTGGCGATGTGATGAAGGAATCGGCACAGGCAGCAATGTCGTTTGTGCGGGCACGCGCTGAAGACCTCGGCATAGACCAGTCGATGCTGAAGGACACGGATATCCACGTCCACGTTCCGGCGGGCGCGACTCCGAAGGACGGCCCCTCTGCCGGCGTCGCACTGACGACTGCGCTGGTGTCACTGTTGACCGGAATTCCGGCACGCGAAGACGTCGCAATGACTGGTGAAATCACCTTGCGCGGACAAGTGTTGCCGGTCGGTGGAATCAAGGAAAAGGCGTTGGCCGCCCAGCGGGCAGGCGTCAAGACCTTCATGATGCCGCGCCGGAACGAGGTTGATCTGGACGATATTCCGGAGAACCTGCTGGCTGAATTGAAGGTTGTGCTTGTCGAAACGATCGACGAAGCCCTCGGTTACTCCTTGCCCGACGAGTTTGCGATGCACCATGAGGGGTTGCAGACTCGCCCGTCGAGTTCAACCAGTGATGCACGGGATCGAGTCGCGGCGAGCGCCTGATTCAATCCGCACCAGGAGATAGCAAAACGCCCGGTGAGCAATCACCGGGCGTTCTCGTGTCTACCTGTTGATGAGTCTAGACTGTGGTCGCGACCCGGCTCTTCGCCTGTTCGACCAGCGCCACGAATGGCTTGAGGTGTTCATCGTGGGCGGTGAACATCATCTCCGGATGCCACTGGACACCAAGGACGAACGTCTTGCCGGAGTGCTCGACACCCTCGATCGTGCCGTCAGGTGCGACCGCGTTGACCCGGAGTTCCGGTGCGAGATCCTTCAATGACTGATGATGGAACGAGTTCACCGCAATCTCGGGCTGACCGTACGTGCTGGCCAGTAACGAGTCTGGTTGAACGGTTACCGTGTGGCCCGGCTCCTCTTTGGAAATGTTCATCTCATGCTGCCGGTGTTGCAGATCTGCCGAGAACTCATCGGCAACATCCTGATAGAGCGTGCCACCCAATGCAACATTCAAGACCTGGATTCCCCGGCAGATGCAGAAGGTCGGCATGTTGCGCTCGACGGCTGCCCGGAGCAGAGGAAGCTCGAGTTCGTCGCGGCCGGCGTCGATGCCGTCGGTTGTCGAGTGCATCTTCTCGTCTCCGTAGAGTGCCGGGTTGATGTCCCCGCCACCACTGAAGATGATGCCGTCTACCAGATCGAGAATCTGGTCAATATTGCCGGATTGTGGGGGGATAACAATGGGAATACCGCCGGCAGCCTCGACTGCATCGGTATAGGTACTGGAGATTGAATAGTGGTGAAAGCTGCCATGTGGGCGGTGCGTATCACCGGGGGTGGGAGTGATTCCGATCACGGGTTTTCCGGGCATCTTGACAAACCTCTTTCCTCACGTATACTTTGCAGTCGCTGCGGTGGTTGAACACTGTTCGCCCCGCAGGACTACCGATGGCTCAGGATACGCCGGGCCAGGAAAACTCGCAAGAATCTTCTCGCGATTTTCCTTGACCGGAGGGCCGGGCTGCTGGTAGGATTCCGAGATGCCCGGTAACACGGGAGCCGGCCGAAAGGCCGGGAAGCACCTTACCAACTGAGACGTGATTTATACCTGTGAGGGTAACCGCTATTCATGG
>CAZRNC010000563.1:0-1873 GCA_964601285.1 uncultured Thermomicrobiales bacterium
CCATTGACCGCCATCCATTCACCGGCGAAACTGATACAGAATCCGAACAACCTGTCCAGAAAGGGTGTTGCCTGAATGTCGATCTATCAACCGGCGGAACGTGTGAATGGAAGCTATGTCGGAGCGCCGGTAAAACGGGTAAACGACCGCAAACTCATCACCGGACATGGCCGCTTTGTCGATGATGTCACGCTGCCAAACACCTTGCACTGCGTTTTCGTACGCTCCCCCTATGCGCATGCCGATGTCGTTGCAATTGACACATCTGCCGCAATGGCCCTGCCCGGAGTGGTTGCCGTCGTTACCGGTGACGAAGTTGCCGGTTGGATGAAACCGGACGTCTCCCACGAGACACTGCTACCGGGACGTCATCTCTCCCGCTATCCGATCAGTGCCGGCAGGGTGCGGTTCGTCGGCGATGCCGTCGCTGCGGTGCTGGCGGAATCGCTGGCCGTCGCCCGCGATGCTGCCGACCTGGTGGACGTTGAATATGCCGAACTGCCATTCGTGATCAATTCGGATACGGCGCTCGAAGAGGATGCACCGCTCATCTACGACGGCTGGGACAGCAATGCTGCCTGGCACTGGAGCGTTGAGTCAGGCGACGTGGATGCCGCATTCGAGAATCCACACGCAGTGGTCAGCGTCGATTTGTTGTACCAGAGGGTTGCGTCCATCTTCATTGAGGGCCGGGCGATTCTGGCCGACTGGAACCCGCATCTGGAAGAGATGACCGTCTGGGTTTCGACCCAGGCTCCTCACCGGGTCCGGACGACGATCTCTAACCTGATCGGGGTTCCGGAGAATGCCATCCGGGCAATCGCGCCAGATGTCGGCGGCGGCTTCGGCTCGAAGGGAAGCGTCTATCCGGAGTACCAATTTGCCGCTGCTGCATCCTGGAGATTCGGCCAACCGGTCAAATGGCTGGAAACCCGCACCGAACATATGGCCACAACGAACCATG
The DNA here is from genome assembly GCA_964601285.1 of uncultured Thermomicrobiales bacterium. Taxonomy (GTDB): domain Bacteria; phylum Chloroflexota; class Chloroflexia; order Thermomicrobiales; family CFX8; genus CAYWXR01. The sequence goes on from CAZRNC010000563.1 coordinate 965, forward strand.
GCCGCGACCAGATGCAACACCTGGAGGCAGCCGTCTCCAGCGATGGCGTCATCGAAGGGCTGCGGGTCAAGATTCTTTCCAACTGTGGAGCCTACGGCGGCGCAACCGTTGGTCAACGCACCGGAACAATGTCGACCGGACCCTATCGCATCCGCAATCTCCGAACCGACGTCTACGGCGTGGTGACCAACACTACACCGACCGGCGCATACCGTGGCGCTGGACGCCCGGAAGCTGCCTACATGCTGGAGCGGCTGATCGACAGAATCGCCGTTGAATGCGATCTCGACCCAGTTGAGGTCCGTCGCGCCAACTTCGTCCAGCCAGACGAATTCCCCTACCAGGGTGCAACCGGCGCACTCTATGACAGCGGCAACTATCCGCATACTTTGGACACCGCACTTAGCCAACTCGACTGGGAGAAGACGCAGCAGGAGATCGAAGCGGCACGCGCAGCCGGCAAGATCGCTGGCGTCGGGATTGGCTTCTATTGCGAGTTTGCAGGCCCGGGTTGGGATAGCGCCGAAGTTCGGGTATCGCCCAGCGGCTCGGTGACGGTCTTCACCGGCATCTCTCCCCACGGACAGGGCAACGAAACCAGCCTCGCCCAGATCGTCGCCGACGAGCTGGGTATCGACATGGAGCTGATCACCGTCAAGGCCAGCGACACGGCAGTGACACCGCAAGGCGTTGGCACGTTCGGCTCCCGTGGCACGGCGATCGGTGGCGGCGCAGTAATGCTGGCATCGCGCAAGGTCAGCGAGAAGGTTCGACAGTTCGCTGCTGCCATGCTCGAAGTCGCGCCGGACGATATTTCCCTCCGCGACGGCAACGCATCGGTCATTGGTGCGCCAGACCAGTCTGTCCCGTTCACCCGCATCTCACAGGCGGCTCACGCGATGGACGGCA
>CAZRNC010000564.1:0-1848 GCA_964601285.1 uncultured Thermomicrobiales bacterium
TTGAAGATGGCACGATTCGCGAATATCTTGGCAACTACAGCGACATGATCCGCGAACGTGAACGGCTCGCCCTGGCAGCTCAAAAACTGCCGGAGCCGGTGGTCAAAGTAGAAACGGCCGAAGACCGCCGCAACAAGCGCATATCGCACAACCGTGACCAGCGACAGTATGACCGGGAAGTTCGCGAAGCCGAAAAGCAACTCTTCTCGATTGAACGGCAGATCAGCAAACTTGAAGAGAAACTGAACAATCTCAGCGACGAAATCTCACGGGCAACCATTGACCAGGATGTTGCCCGCGTTTCTGAGATTGGCAGCGAGTATGATGCCGTCCAACAGCACCTCGACGAGGTCTACGACGCATGGAGCACCGCTGGTTCGCACCTGGAAACGCTACGCAGTGAACTGGCAGCAATGGTGGAAGGTTCATAGCCGGCATGACTCGACGCAAGCACGTTATCGGTCTCACCGGAAACATCGCCACCGGCAAGTCTGCCGTCGTGCAGATGCTTCAGGAACTCGGCGCAGAGACAATGGACGGCGACGCGATGGTCCACCAGTTGATGGGGCCGGATTCACCGCTCGGTGATGCCATCCGCGAGCGGTTTGGCGATTCCGTTATCGCCGAAGACGGCAGCATCATCCGCCCGGAACTGGGCAAGATCGTCTTCTCCGACCCGGAAGCGCTCACCGATCTCGAAGCAATCGTCCACCCGCCGGTCGTTGACGCAAAGCGCGCCCGGATTTATGAACCCGGCCCGGATGTGCTTGTTCTGGACGCCATCAAGCTCTTCGAAGCAGGACTCGCCGCAGATTGCGACGAGAACTGGGTCGTGGATTGCACACGCGAGAACCAGATCGAGCGCCTGATGGCACGTAACAAGATCGACCTTGACGAGGCAATCCGGCGTATCGACGTCCAGGCCCCGCAGGCTGAGAAGGTCGCCAAGGCCGATCTGGTCATCGACAACAACGGGACGCTCGAAGAGACCCGCGAACAGGTGCTACGCGCCTGGAAGCGCCTGACCGGCTAACCCGGCTGTTCGTCGTCACTCCACCCCGGCGGCGGGACCCAGAACGACGTCCGCAACGCATAGCGTGGTGACCGCGGAATTTCGCCCGGATCATGGGCCGGCGGATCAACCGCGCCGAGCAGCTCCCAACCTTTCGGGATCAAGTCGCTGATGATCGTGTCCTGCGTCCACTGGTCCGCTTCCCAATAGAGATCAATCTCCCCATCAGGACGAACCGCCGGGTCGGTTTCGACTTCCCGGATGATTTCGATTCCCATGTTCGTTTCGAGATAGACCGTCACCCGAACCATTGGTTCGCCCTCCGGCCCGATCAGGACGCACAGTCCTTCGACATAGGCGAAGTTCATGCCGGACTCGCTGCCGGCGCAGATGCCGTTGAAAGCGCCTGGCGTGGAATCAGCAGGACAACCACGACCGCAACGAGCATCAGGGTCGAGTTGAGCATCAACGCAGTCGAGAGGCTGAACCAGCCGGCAAGCAAACCGGTCACCGGGACGCCGATTCCACCAGTCACGAAGCCGACCCCGAGGATGAATCCGGAAGCCACGCCAACCCGGCCCGGCAGCATACGCTGCGCGGCAACCAGCGTCACCGATATACCCATATCCGCCAGGAAGGCAAACACCGGGGCGAAGAGCAGAGACTGCCATCCAGGGAACGCGGCGAAGAGCAGCAGGAACGGAATTGACAGGCTCATCGACACCATCAGGATCACGCGCTGGCCAAACCTGTCCGCCAGCACGCCGCCAAACAGCGTGCCAGCAGCACCCGCCGCCAGCACCAGCGTGGTGAGCACTGCATAGAATCCGGACGAG
>CAZRNC010000565.1:0-1847 GCA_964601285.1 uncultured Thermomicrobiales bacterium
GGTCCGCATGGCCGATCTCATTCCTGACCTGCAGACACCGGATCTCGACCAGGCAGCCATTGACGGTGAAACGCTGAACTACCTGCTCGAAGCGCTGACCGACCTGCCGGATCGCTGGAGGACGGTTGTCTTGCAACGAACAGTTGAGGGCCATTCGGCACAGCAGATTGCCGACGAGCACGAACTGGATATTGACGAGGTCCGACGGATTGTCGTCTCGTCCCGCGATTTTCTACGCGACCGGCTGGAGAACGTCTACAAGGTGCTGGACGCCGACGACTTCTAGCTGTCAATCTGATTCGCTCACCGGAGGATACGAACGAATGTCATTGCAACTGGTTATTGTTGGACTGCCCCAGAGCGGCAAGACGACGGTCTTCAATGCGCTCACCCGCTCGGAGGCGGTCACCGGTGGCTATTCCGGTGGCGAGGGCGAGCCGAACCTGGCGACGGTCAAGGTGCCGGACACCCGGCTGGACACACTGACTCCAATCTTCAATCCCAAGCGGACCGTTTCCGCCGACGTCCAGTATCTGGACGTGGCCGGTGTGGCACGCGGGCTGGCAAAGCAGGGTATGGGCGGGCAGTTGCTCGGCTATCTGGCCCAGGCAGACGCGCTGATTCTGGTCGTCCGGGCCTTCGAGGATGACAACGTTCCTCATCCGGATGAAACGGTTGACCCGCTTCGTGACCTGGAAACGCTGTTGCTGGAGTTCACTTTCTCCGACCTTGCTGTCATCGAGAAGCGTATCGAACGCATTGACAACACGTTGAACAAACTGCGCGGACCAGAAAAGGAAATGCACGAACGCGAGCGGGCGGTGCTGGTCCGCTGTCGTGAGGCGCTGGAAGATTCCATTCCGATCCGGGAAGTGGAGATCGACCCGGAAGAGGAGAAGTTGCTCCGGGGCTTTGGTTTCCTCACCCAGAAGCCGTTGCTGGTGCTTTTCAACGTGGGCGAGAGTCAGCTCGGTGGCGCAGACGCAGAACTGGTTGCCCAGGCACGGGAGCAACTGGGCCGGCCCGGCATGGAGATCGAAGCACTGGCTGGCAGGATCGAGATGGAAATCGGCACGCTTGAGCCGGACGATGCTGCGCTCTTCATGGAAGACCTTGGCATCGCCGAATCCAGCCTGAACCGGATGATCCGGCTCTCATACAAGCTGCTCGGGCTGATGTCCTTCCTGACTGTTGGGCCAGACGAGGTACGCGCCTGGACGATTCCCCAGACGGCGACGGCGGTTGAAGCCGCCAGCGAGATCCATACCGATATTGCCCGTGGTTTCATCCGGGCGGAGATCGTCTCCTATGATGATCTGCTTGCTGCCGGATCGCTGGCTGAAGCCCGCAAGGCGGGGGTGCTGCGACTGGAAGGCAAGAACTACCGCATGCGGGATGGCGATATCGCCAACTTCCTGTTCAACGTTTGAGGTAGCAGGTGGCGCGCAACGGTCCGCTGGTTCCAGTTGAGCTGCTTGGCGCGCTGATTCTGTTGACCATTCTGGTACTGATCGTCACTGGCCGGCGCGGAGTGCGTTCCCGCTGGCCCTTGCTCTTCCCCGAAACTGCTGCCTTTGCTGCCCTGTCGCTCATGCACTTGCTCTTCTTCTGGCAACCTTATCGGACTGAGGCGCTGGTGCCACGCGGCGGCGGTGATATGGCGTCGTTCTTCTTCCCGATCCATGCTTTCGCTGCCAGCGAGGCGAGTAGCGGCCGGATGCCGTTCTGGAATCCGCATCTCTTCTCGGGCGCACCGCATCTGGCGAATTTCCAGACGGCCAGCCTGAGTCCGTTGAACCGGATCGCCTGGTTCCTCTCCGAACCGTTCAGCTATGCCGCTCTGGAGC
>CAZRNC010000566.1:0-1835 GCA_964601285.1 uncultured Thermomicrobiales bacterium
ATTGACCGGACGCATTCGCCCAGCCAAACCCCTGATTGGCATTCGTCGTAGTCGAAGGCGCGCTACTTGCCGAGCCAGCATGAATCACAGCCAGTAGGTCGGGCTGGAACCCCAGTCCGGTGACACTACTGGTGCCGGTGCTGTTTGGCACGGCCCACGTGCCAACAGCTACATCAATGTCACCACCAAATGCGATGTATTCGATGGCATAGGCATTTGCATCACTGGCGGTCCAGTCGAGGGTAAACCCGTCAGGGTCAACACTGTCCAGATTAGCCCGTGCCAGCACAGTGCCGTCCCAATGGACGATCAGTGCGGCGGCCTCGTCATACAGGCGATGCGTGAACCGACTTGTGGCACTCACACCTTGCCGGGTGGCGGTGGCCGCCGCATACTCGCCACCCGGACCAATAACGGCCTGCATTGTCCGCACGTCGCCATTGGACACGCCGCTGGTGTCGGTCATGCCCAGCGAACGCAACCACAACGCCTTCGGCTGGAACCCCAGCCCAGTGATGGACTGGGTTCCCGTACCCGAACGCTTTGCGAATGTCCCGCGCTTGACGTAGGAGGCCACTGGCTAGGTCCGCTCTAGTTGATCGCACCGGCCGCGAAGAATTCGAGATCGTTCGCCGGCACATACACCCGGTTGCCGGTGCTGTAGGGAATCGGCGCGGCCAGCACAATCACCCGCTCGCGCACATCGAAGACGCCCGGTGCGCCGTCCGGGTCATCCTCATGCCAGACGGTGAAGTGGGTGATCGCCCCGTCATCGCCGGCAGATGCCGAGAACTCGAGTTCGAGGTCCTGGGTAATCAACCGGCCGCCACGAGCTGTGGTCGTCGGGTCGTTGGTGATCGCTTCCCACTCGTCATCGGCCACCTGTACCGGGTCGAGACCGGGTGCTTCGTTGTCCGAGCCAGCACCGGGGCTGTCGTCGTGCGCCCGGATTTCGATAGCCTGGGACGCGGTCTCCATCAGGATCGAATCGGCCCGTGCCTGGGAAATGATGGTGGTGCTCATTGCGCGTTCCTTTCGGGTACACCAAAAAGCCGCCCTCTCAGGCGGCCACTTCCATTTTTGCGACTACGTTTGAGGGGCTACCAGCCCCGGCGCTGCCGTGCCGTGTGGATCAGCGGCGGCCGGTCACGGTCGACCTGCAGCCGGCCGGAGACGGTCAGCGGGTTCAACGTCACCTCGCCGGCCAGGAGAATCTCGGCGGCCAGCGGAATCACCCGTAGCGATACATCGAACAGCGGATGTCCGTTGTGAAACTGCACCTGCGGGCTGAACGGAATGTAGTTCCGGGCAACGTAGGGATGGATTTCGCTTTCGTCCGGCAGGATGTAACCACCGTTCCTGTCCTGCCACATCCAGAAGTGCTTCGGCTCGTCTGCTCCGGTGAAGAAGAACGTCACCCAGTCACTATCCCGCAGCATCGACCGCCAGTTGGCGATGCGCAGTTCCAGGCGTGCGATCGTCGGCCCTTCAAACGACCAGCTCGAGCCGGTGAACGGCGGCGGGAGAATCGTCTCTTTCCATTCCATGTAGTCGGCAATATCAAGCGATGCCACAGCCTCTTCAAACGGCCATTCACTCGCCTTTGCCGCCACAAGGTCCGCGAAGTTGTCCAGGTCGTCAAACGATCCACCGATCCAGTCGACCTGTACGGCGGTGTTCCGGGAGTAATTGTCCGGACTCGACCCGACGTAATCGGGATCAGGCTCGCTCGGATCGAGTGACGACCCGGCGATTCCGAACGCCCACATCCAGGCAGGATTTCCTGATTCCTCACCTGAGAACTCCAGGTGCAGCACCAGCTCCGCCTCTGGCAT
>CAZRNC010000567.1:0-1834 GCA_964601285.1 uncultured Thermomicrobiales bacterium
CGGTGTTGGCGTGTACCTGCCGGTGTGTTTGTCATCCTGAGCGAAGTCGAAGGATGACAGGCATAGCTTGGTCTTCTCTCGCGAGCGAATCAACCGTTCAACCTTCACCACTGTGTCCTACGACGGTCGAGGGCAGCATGACACGATAGGCTGGTCAGGCTACTCAGGATGACAATCCATAGGCCGACCCTCCCCGCGTACGTTCGACGATCCTGAATTAGTTGGAACAGTGGCATATGCCAGACGCCCCTACGAAGATTCCAGCAACCCTGGCAGTCCCTCGATGACACCGGCCAGCATGGCGGCGCGGCGGGGGATCGACTCGACGATGACATGCTCCTGAAGGTTTGGATCGTTCATGATCGCTTCCGGGCCAAGCCCGTCGAGCGTCGGGACGCCCATCGCAGCGGTGAAACACCCATCCGATCCACCTCTGGCGGCATAGCCCTGGACATCGATGCCAACTTCCGGGCCGCACGCCTGCGCCAGCGCGAACATCCGTGCCGTACCGGGCGACAACTCGAAGGCTGGCCGGGTGATCCCACCAGACATCACCGTCCGGGTTCCGGGCACGTCCTGCTCGTCGGCGATCTCCCGGATCCGGACGAGCGCCTCTTCAGCGTCAGACTGGGTCGTTGCCCGCAGGTCGATACTCAGCCAGGCGTGACCCGGAACCGTCTGCCGGGCTGTGCCACCTTCAACCAGACCAACGCTGACCAGCACGCCACGTTCGAAGTCGGAGAGTGCTTCCAGCTTCGGGATCTTGTGGGCCGCTTCAAGAATGGCGCTCGCTCCGGCCGGACGATTGGTTGCCGGCCCGGCGATACCGTGAATGTCGAAATAGACGGCGCCGACCATTCCGCGCGACGTCACCAGTTCGCCGTTCTCGCGGGCCGGCTCCATCACGACCACCCAGTCGCTATCGTCGGCCTCCTTCTCGATCCAGGGACGGCCAAGCGGACTGCCAAGCTGCTCGTCACCGGTCATGAAGATTGTCAGCTCCCGTAAGCCGTCCCAACCAGCGGCATCCAGCGCCCGGATCGCCGAAAAGAGGACAATCCAGCCGCCCTTCATGTCGCGTATACCGGGTCCGAAGGCGAGTCCGTTCTCCACCCGGAAGGGGTTTTCCCTGAGGGTGCCACGCGGCCAGATCGTATCGAGATGAATCGAGCCGAGCAGCTTGCCCTGTCCGTTGCCCTGTCGCCTGGCAACCAGATGGTCGCCAAACGCCTCCTCCTCGATCCGTTCGATCGTGAACCCCATCTCCTCCAGCATCGGGATCAGCGCCCGGCCAACCTCATCGACACCGGCTTTGTCTCGCGAGCAGCTTTCGATCGTGGTGTAGCGCTCCAGCTCGGTGACGATCTGATCCTGCTGACCGTTCAGATAGTTGAGGTATTGCAGTACGTTGGCCATTGGTTCCTCCGTTGTTACCGTTCAGGAGCAGTAATACCCAGATCGGCCCAGGACTGCCGTCCGAGATTGGGGCCGTAGCGTTGCTTCGAGAAAAACTCGCCGCCCAGCTCAGCTTCGATCAGCAAGCGCATCAGCGCCGACTCACGGAAGTGCAGCGAAAAGGTACGAACATCACGGAAGCCGCGTTCGACCGGCAGATGCCGGAAGGCAGCCCGCGCTCCACACACGTCAAACGCCTTGCTGGTGACCATCAACGCCACCTGTTTCGAGGTGTGCAACGCCCGCATGCCGGCCATTTCGGCCTCGTTGAACTTGCCCAGTTCCCAGAGCCAGGCGGCATAGACCATTGACATCCTGCAAGCCTGGAGAGCCGAGGCCATCTCGCCCATGGTGAAGACGTTGACATCGTCATTGGTCA
>CAZRNC010000568.1:0-1828 GCA_964601285.1 uncultured Thermomicrobiales bacterium
TCACTTGTCCGGCGGGATCAACTGATCGAAGGCAACAGCAAACTCGAGATCAGCGCGTCTTCCGCACAGGTAGGTGGACCAGCAATCGCCGGCGTGTTGACCGGCCTGATCGGCGGACCGCTGGTGCTCGCCGCGAGTGCAATTGCCTATCTCTGTTCCGGTGCATTGATCCAGAGCATCCGAAGTCCGGAACAGATCGAGTCCCGCAACCAGGATCGGAGGTCAATCTGGCTGGAGATCCGCGAAGGGCTCTCGGTTGTGCGGAACAGCAAGACCCTTGGTTCGCTGGTGCTGAGTTCGGCGACGCTTCAGTTTTCGGGCTGGATGTTTCTGTCGGTCTACGTGATCTACATGGCAAACAACCTCGGGCTAAGCGCCGGTCAGATTGGCATGGTGTACGCCGCCGGCGGGATTGGTGCCATTGTCGGCGCCTCAATTGCTTCAACGGTTGCCCGTAGACTGGGGCCGGGAGCAACGGTCATCTGGGCGACCGCTGCCTTTGGCATCGGTGGATTGCTGGTGCCGGTTGCTTTGCTTGTGCCGTCCATCGCATTGCCACTTGTCGTTGCCTGCGAACTGTTGCAGTGGATGGCGCTGGTCGTTGCGAATGTCAGTTCTCGCAGCATCCGGCAGGCATTGACACCGGATCGCCTGCTTGGCCGGGTGAATGCGACCTTCAGAGTCTTGGTAAATGGGATGGTCCCGATAGGATCGCTCGTCGGTGGCTTGCTGGGAGAAATTGTCGGGGTTCCTGCGACGTTGGTTATCGGGTGCGTTGGGATGCTGTTGGCGTTCCTCTGGCTCATTCCGTCGCCGATTCGTTCCTTTAGTATGGCGGATGGACTGTAGGCGATCGTGAAGTCTGCTACTCTCCATCCAAACTATCGAACTGGATCAGGAAGCGAGCAGCAAGCGTGCGGACGATTAGCGCGCAGGTCATTGTGGTTGGAGCAGGTCCGGTCGGGCTGACGCTGGCTATGGACCTGACCTCGCGGGGTGTCGATGTGGTCGTCGTTGAACAGCGGATGGCCGGCGAGCCGCCGAGCGTCAAATGCAACCATGTTGCCGCGAGATCAATGGAGATCTTCCGACGGCTTGGTGTTGCCGGCGCAATCCGGGAGACCGGGTTGCCCGGGTCGTTCCGGCATGACATCGCCTTTCGAACGACGACCACTGGCACCGAGCTTGCAAGAGTGCGGATTCCTGGCTGGGCTGAGCGATTCATCGATATGAGTGGGCCGGATGCTGGCTGGCCCACGCCGGAACCACCCCACCGCATCAACCAGATCTACCTCGAACCGGTCCTGTTCCAGCATGCGGTTGGCCATTTTGGAATCAAGGTTCTGAACCAAACTGAGTTCGAACACTTTGAGCAGGGTGATGATCAGGTGTCCGTCATTGCTCGCGATCTTGCCACTGGCGAGGAAATCAGGTTGGAAGGTCAGTTCCTGATTGGCTGTGACGGTGCAAGGTCTCCAGTGCGCCGGCAACTTGGAATCCAGCTCGAAGGAGATGCTGTTGTCCAACGCGTTCAATCAACGCACATCCGCGCTCCGGAACTGTTCGCGATGTTCAGGACCGAGCCGAGCTGGGGGAGCCTGTCGCTCAATCCGCGGCGGAGCGGCACTGTCTATGCGATTGATGGACGCGACACCTGGCTGATTCACAACTACCTCAAACCTGAAGAACCTGACTTTGACGCGGTCGACCGTGACTGGGCGATCCGGACGATTCTGGGAGTTGGACCCGAGTTCAACTATGAGGTGATCTCAAACGAGGATTGGTATGGCCGGCGGTTGGTTGCACCACGTTTTCGTGATGGGCGGGT
>CAZRNC010000569.1:0-1827 GCA_964601285.1 uncultured Thermomicrobiales bacterium
TCCGGCGTGTAGCCATCGCCCAGACCGCGGCAAAGCCGCCGAGGGTGGTGACCGCAGGGATTGGGCTGACCGCAGGGCTACTGCATGGCCTGGTCGGCACCAGTGGACCGGTGATGGTTCCCTATCTGCAGCGAGTCTTGCCCTCGCCGGCAGCGATGCGGGCGACGTTATTGGCCTACTTCTTCCTGTTGGACATCCTCCGCGTCGGCGGATACCTCCAGCTTGGGATCATTGATGGAGCCGTCGCACGCTGGAGTCTCTTGCTGATACCAGTTGCGGTCATCGGATCGATTGTGGGCGCTAGAATACATGTGCAAGTGTCGGACAACGTTTTCCGGATTGCTGTTGCCAGCTTGCTGATCGTTGCCGGCGCACTGCTGCTGGTCTAGACCGGCTCACCTCTACCTTTGGAAAGGACGACCATGGCTGACAAGGTGCTCAATGTTGGAATCCTGATTTTCCCGGAGGTCGAGTTGCTCGATTTCTGTGGACCCTATGAGGCATTCACCGCCGCCAGTCTGGATGGCGAACGCTGCTTCAACACCTTCACCGTTGCCGAATCGCTGGAGCCGGTGGCCGCCAACGCCGGGTTACGGACCCTGCCTGACTTCACGCTAAATACCGCGCCGGCGATTGACGTGCTGGTTGTGCCGGGTGGACGTGGCACCCGCCGTGAGATCGACAACACCGCGCTCATCGACTGGATCGCGACCATTGCCGGGACAGCAACCTTGACAACCTCGGTCTGCACCGGGAGTTTCCTGCTGGCCCAGGCTGGCTTACTCGAGGGCGGCAAAGCGACGACCCACTGGGGCAGCATCGAGCGGATGCGCGAGGTGTTCCCGACGATCGAGGTTCAGGAGGGTGTCCGCTGGGTTGATGATGGAACCGTCGTTAGCTCGGCCGGCGTTTCAGCTGGGATTGATATGTCCTTGCATGTCATCGAGCGGTTGGCCGGACGCGCAGCAGCGGAAAGCTCTGCCCGGTTGATGGAATACGAGTACTGGCAGCCATCCGCTGCGGAGTGATGAACCGTTCTTCTCGACAGCCACGCCGCCCGGCTCGTGAGCCGAAACCGGGGAAGATCACCCGGATCACCCACCAGGTGCGGAATCCCGAGCGGGCGAGCATCTACCTCGATGGTGAGTTTTCCTTTGGTATGCCGGCCATCGAGGTAGCCCGTCGTGGCCTGAAACCGGGTATGGAACTGACGGCCACCGATATCCAGGAAATGCTGGCTGTTGACGAGATCGAGCGTGCCGTTGCAGCCGCCCTGGCGTTTGTCAGCTACCGGCCGCGGTCTGAGCGTGAGACCCGCGACCGGCTGCGCCAGAAGGGGTATGAGCCATCGGCGGTCGAAGCTGCCATCGAGCGCATGACCGGCTGGGGCTATCTCGATGACGAGGCGTTCGCCCGCTGGTGGGTCGAGAACCGGGCAGAGCATCGACCGCGCGGCAAGAGCCTGTTGACCAGTGAATTGCGGGCGAAAGGCGTCGCCCAGGACATAACCAGTGAAGCGGTCGCAGCGTCGGAGATCGATGAGCATGCTGCTGCGCTGGAGCTTTCCCGGAAGCGCATGCGGTCGCTCTCCGGGCTGGATGCTGCGACCCGGGACCGGCGTCTGGGAGCGTTCCTTGCCCGCCGCGGTTTCGGCTGGGACGTTGTCGGGCCAGTGTTGAAGGAGATCGCAGGGGAGTTGGACGACTCGTAGGAGCCTTGCATTCGCACGTGTTTCGATTCAACCGGATTTTCGCATGTACATGCCGGTTTACCTGTCATCCTGAGCGTCACAAACCGTCATCCCGAGCGAAGTCGAGGGACCTCGAG
>CAZRNC010000570.1:0-1818 GCA_964601285.1 uncultured Thermomicrobiales bacterium
GCCAGCAAGACGGCAAACGACTGGCCGGCATAGGCAGCGATTCGCGTGGCACTCAACCGGCTGTTCCGGATCGAGAGGAGTGCTCGCAACACGCGCCCGCCATCCATCGGAAACGCCGGCAGCAGGTTGAACACAGCCAGCAGGATGTTGGCGATCCAGAGATAGAGGATGAACCCGGCTATTGAAATTTCATCGGCATAAAGCAGGATTCCGAACGCCTGGTTGACGTTGCGGGCCATGGCAACCAGCACGACGATTGGTGTCAGCATGACGGCAATCGCAACGTTTACTGCCGGGCCGGCCAGTGCGATCAGCGATTCCGAACGTGGCGTCAGCGAGGCGTGTTCGATGCGGGCGACTCCACCAATTGGCAGCAGGGTGATGTCGTGGACGGCCAGCCCGTAGCGCATGGCGACGATGGCGTGGGCAATTTCGTGGGCCAGCACGCAGCCGAACACAGCCAGCAGGACCAGCGTTCCGAAAATGACACCTGGAATGCCGGCGTTCGCAGCATAGCCCCACTGGTAGACAACCCAGACAAGTAGCAACGCGAACGTCGGATGAATCTTGATCGAGACACCGCGAAATGTGCCGATGCCTATCGACTTCCCCAAAAGGACACCGATCTTCCAGTGATTCCCGTACCCATTCCCCCGCAGGGGATACCGCATCATAGCAGAATCCCTATGTCGTCATCTGGCGTCCAATCGCTATAATCCGTGATGGCGAGGCGATCGGGAAATGAATGATTGGATGACACCGGGTGAACCTTCAGCATGTCCTCGAAGTTGACCAGTTCGCATCCGCAGATCTCGACCGCATTCTTACTCATGCTCGCCGGATGAAGGTTGTCGCCGAAAACCGCACCGGCTCCAGTTTGCGTGGACGCATTCTCTCGACCCTCTTCTTTGAACCAAGCACTCGCACCCGGCTCAGCTTTGAATCGGCCATGCTCCGGCTTGGTGGCCAAATCCTCTCATCCGAGATGGCGGCGGAAACCTCTTCTGCCGTCAAGGGCGAGACGATTCAGGACACGGTGCGGATCGTCGAATCCTATGCCGATGCGATCGTCATTCGCCATCCTGCCTATGGCGCGGCAGCTGAGGCTGCAGCAGTATCTTCGGTGCCGATTATCAACGCGGGCGATGGCCCGCATGAACATCCGACGCAGGCGCTTCTTGACCTGTATACGATCCAGTCGGAACTGGGCCGGATCGACAACCTGAACATCGGTCTGGTCGGTGATTTGCGCTATGGAAGGGCGGCTCGCTCGCTTGCACGAGTCTTGACGAAGATGCCTGGAATTCGTCTGGTGATGGTTGCGCCGCAAGCCATTCAAATGGAGCAGGATGTTCTGTCCGCGCTGGATGATGCCGGCGTGCCGTACTCGCTAGAGGCTGAGCTCGGCCCGGTCATCAAGGACCTTGATGTGGTGTATATGACCCGTGTCCAGAAGGAACGCTTCCCGACGTTTGCGTCGTATGTAGAGATTTCAGGTCGCTATCAGCTTGATCTGGAACTGATGGCGAACCTGCCGCCAACGTCGATCGTGATGCATCCATTGCCGCGAGTTGATGAGATTGACCACGCTGTCGACAGCGATCCGCGTGCTGCCTACTTCCGCCAGGCACGCAATGGTGTCTACATCCGTATGGCGCTCCTCGATCTCATCCTGAACGGCGACGGCCAGATCCACCACAGTTGACCTGCGAGATGAGATGACCCGCCGGGTCGTCTCTACGATGCTTCGGCGCGTGCTTCCGGGAGGATCGGGGCCGGGCGGGTCAGGTTGAAGAGTCCGATGACGGCGAGCAGGAC
>CAZRNC010000571.1:0-1792 GCA_964601285.1 uncultured Thermomicrobiales bacterium
GCGAGTTCTTCGATAGCGCTTACCCCGGCTTCGTGGTCTGCGCCGGCGTGGGATGCCTTGCCCGTTACCCGGAGCGTGAACATGCCTACACCTTTACGCTCGGTCTTGAGTGATCCAAGCGGCGGTACCGGTGGTTCAAGGCAGAGCACGTACTCGGACTCGAGAGCGAGTCGCTCCAGCACTGGCCGCGAAACCGGAGAGCCTACTTCTTCGTCGGTGTTGATGATCCAGGTAATTGGCCGGTTCAAGAGGCCATGTTCGTTGATGACATCCAGCGCGGTGAGCATCATCGCCGCTGACGCCTTCATGTCGTAAATGCCCGGACCATGGACCTTGTCGCCGTCTACTCGCCACGGCATGGTTTCAATCGTGCCGACCGGCCAGACTGTATCGACGTGCGTCATCACCAGCAGCGGTCGTTGATCTCCGGAGCCGATCCTGCCAACCAGCAGGTCGCCAAATTCTTCCTGCTGCAGTCGCTCGACCGTGCCACCGCGTTCGTTGATCTGGCGCTCCAGAAAGTCGATCAAACGGTCGACGGACGCCTTCTCACTGGATGGAGACTCAAACTCGACCAGCCGCTTCAGCAGGTCCAACGTGGCCTGATGGCGGTCGGAAACACTGCTTCGAATGAGATCACCGGACAAACTTCACCCTCCGAAATCGGCATGTGCGAAAAAGGCATGAAAAAGCGCGATTAGTTGTAACCGCGCTTGACCTGTTCTTTTGCCTTTTGCTGCTTGTAGAACTTACGGCTCTTCGGCAGCGGTTTGGCTTCTTCAGCCGCTGCCTCTGCCCTGCGAACAGCCGACACTTCGTCTAGCTCTTCTTCCAGCCGGGCAAGGTCATTGTAGACGTTGGTGTTCTGGTTCGCGACCGGTGTCCGCATCAACATGCGTACAAGCTGGGACATCGAAGCCTGTGCCCCCTCAGCGCCCGGAACCGACGCCCGCTTGATCATGGTATCGACAAGCGAGAGCGTTTCGGTACGTGCGTCATGCTCGTAGAGGCGTTCACGAATCCGTTCAAGTCCTTCGCGCGCATTCATATATGTCACTCCTCCCGCGCTCGTCCGGAGTATAACACCGGGTAATCTCCCTCCGGTTCCCAGAAGTGACGTGCCAGGTCGACCCGATACTCGCCAAGAAAGGTGACTTCTTCGTCCTCCAACATCCCGCGCATGATCTCGGGATGCCCCCATGCCCAACCGCCGGAAAGCTCTCCTTCCCGGTTTACAACCCGGTGGGCAACCTCAGAAACATCGTCCGGGCAGTTCGACATCGCCCATCCCACCATCCGTGCTGACCTTGGAGATCCGATCGCCCGGGCAATCGTTCCGTATGTCGTCACCCGCCCTTCAGGAATCTGCAGGACAACGGCATAGACCCGTTCGCGGAACGTTGGCGCAGGTTCGGCATTATCTGAATGTACGTCGATCGTGTGCCTCCCCGGTCTACCGTATGGAGCGGCCGAATTGGGGGCCTATAGTACACTAAACAGGGCAAACGCTACCCGGTAGATAACCCGGAAAGCACGATCTACAACGCGGTTTCGCCCGAAACACAAAGCCGGACGAATCCCGATGACGGAGCATTACACTCATGAGAAAATTCCTGACAAAAATTCTGGGCGATCCGAACACCAAGGCAGTCAAGTCACTGAACCCGTATGTCGAAGAGGTCAACGCGCTCGCTGAGCACTACGCCAACATGGGCGACACCCAGCTGCGCGGCGTCACAGACGAGCTTCGCAAGGAACTCGCCGATGGTGCAGAAGTAGACGACATTTTGCC
>CAZRNC010000572.1:0-1778 GCA_964601285.1 uncultured Thermomicrobiales bacterium
ATCGTCGCCGGCAACGCTGACGGATCGGTGCTCTATGCGCTGACCGATGTCGGCATCTCCCGCTCGAACGATGGCGGCCGCACCTGGTACGCATCCGGAGCGGCACCGGAAGGCAACCTGGTCGTCGCCCTGAACAATCCGGATGTCCTCTACGTTGGTGAGCGCGGCTCCTGCGGGATGGGTCCGAGCGAGGTTCCGCTTTCCAGATCGACCAATGCCGGCCGCGACTGGCAGACCTTTGACGGCGGCGAAAGTGTCGAACCCTATCTGGTCGAGGCAGACCAGAACTCCACCCTGATCGGTGCGGACTGCGGTCTGCTGATCTCGGTCAATGGTGGAGAGTCATGGGAGCTGATCTCCGGCTCGGAAGGGCTGGACTTCTTCTCGGCCTACGCCAACGGCACGACGCTCGACGGCAACATCCTGGCGGTTGGCGTCACCGAAGGCGGCACCGGACGCCTCTTTATCATCGACATCAGCGATCCGGGCGCTATCCAGGTCAACGCCGCCCTTGCCCAGTTCTGGGGTTCGGCTCCAGTGGACTGGAACGAAGAAGGCCGTCTGGTCATCGCCACAGCCGCCCGTGTTGGCGTCAGCGACGATGGCGGTGACAACTGGAACTGGTCACGCGATGGGCTTGAAGCGGTCACCTATTCGGTCGATCCGCTCCAGGACGGCATCCCTGCGGATGAAAACGAACTGAACGCCATCTTCACCGTCGCAGCGATCGACCCGACCAACCCGGATCGCATCTGGATCGGCGGCCAGAACGGCGCCTTCCTCAGCACCGACGCCGGCCAGACCTGGCGCCAGGTCGGTGAAACCGCCCGCATCGACAGCATCGTCATCACACCGGAAATCGTCTACATCTCCGCCGCCGGCGCGACAACCGTCTGGAGTCACGACGGAGAGTAGCCGTCCACAACGAGTGAATGCCTTCGTACGGGAGAGGCGCGGCCTCTCCCTTGGCGCTCTCGCGCCATCTCTCCTGATCCGACCCGGTTGAGGAAACGAGGCGAACCGTGCCGGTCCGAGGGAGAGGCATCGCCTCTCCCGTACGGAATGCAACGACATTGATCGCTCAGGCACATTGCCTACGGATCGTCTGCAATCCGCGTTTCCTTGACGAGCAACGCAAAAGTCCCGGCGGAAAACAATCCGACCGCTCCGAGGACGACCGAGGTGATGCCGAACCCGACGCTGTCTGTCAGACTACCGACAACGATCGGCCCACCGGCGCTGCCGGAATCCCCAACCAGCCGCCAGATTCCCAGGAACTCCCCGGTCGCGCCCTTCGGCGCAAGGTCCGCCCCAAGCGTCTGCATCGCACCGGAACCAAGTCCGTTGCCGACTCCGATCAACACAGCTACCGCCATCAGGCTTGCAAATCCACCGGTTAGCGGGATCATCGCCATGCCAATACCCATGACAGCAAACGAAGGCACCGACGTGAACTTGCGACCAAAGCGATCCATGATGACGCCGGCCGGGAAGAACAGCGCCACATCAACGATGGACCCGGCTGTCTGGATTAATCCAACATCGGACACACCCAGCCCAAGTACCGACGCGGCATAAAACGGGATAATCGTCTGCCGGCCGGATCGGATCATCTGGCCACAGATCTGGGCGATTCCAGCCGCTGTAAGATCGCGGCGTTTTTCCTGCCAGAGATCCCGGACGATCCCCCAGCGCATGGAGTGTGAACCGGTCATGGCGACGCTGGTGCTCTTCACATACAGCGCAGCAACAATCCCACCAGCCAACGCCAGCGTGCC
>CAZRNC010000573.1:0-1778 GCA_964601285.1 uncultured Thermomicrobiales bacterium
GCTGTCAGCATTGCGCCGAGCAGCAGCAGGCACGCGAAGATCGAGACATGCTTCACCACGCGGTTACTCTCTCACGTTCAGGGCCGGTGGAAACGTCGTTTTCTACTTTACCCCATGCGTATGAGAGCAGGGTATGATGCCTCAACGGGAGCGAAAGCACTGAAGAGGGCGAGGCATACCTTGTACGACACACTGATTATTGGCGGTCACCTGCTGACGATGCAGGGCGATGGTGTTGGCTTTATTGAAGATGGCGCGGTCGCCATCCGCGACGGCAAGGTCGTCGCTGTTGGCCCGCGGGCAGAGGTTGACGGCCCGGCGACCGAGACGATCGACGCCACCGGCCGGCTGGTGATGCCGGGTCTGGTTGATGCTCACACCCACTCATCGGCAGTGCTTGGCCGTGGCTGGGCACAGGAAGTCCAGGCCTGGATGGCCAGCGCCTACGGCCCGATGCTGCGCCACGCCAGCGATGACGACGCGCCGCTCGGCACGATGTGGGCACTTATTGAAGGCGTTATGAACGGCACGACCACCTTCGGCGACTACGAAGCGCCGATGGGCGAGGTTGTGAAAAGCCACGTCCAGATGGGAAACCGGGCCGTCGTCTGCGAGGGCGTCTCCGAGCTGAACTGGGACAATCGCGAGGAGTGGATCAAGGCCGGCTGGAAGCCGGGCGAGCCAACCCCGCTCGACCGCGCCAAGGGCGAACAGACCCTCGAGAACGAAATCCGCCTCTTCGAGGAGTGGGACGGCTTCGACAACGGCCGGATCAAGGTCGTCTTTGGCCCGCACGCCGCCGATTTCCTCTCGACCGAGATGCTGTTGAAAGTGCAGGAAGAAGCCCAGAAGCGCAACACGCTGATGCACCTGCATGTCGCCCAGGACCCGCGCGAGAACAACGCTACCCTGCAACGCTACGGCAAGCGGGCCATTCCCTACCTTGAATCAATCGGCATCCTCGGACCGGATCTGATCGCCGTTCACCTCTCGACCACCACTGAAGAAGAGGTCGAGATGGTCGCCCGTAGCGGTGCCAGGATGATCTGCTGCTCGAACTCGATCGGTATCATCGACGGCATCGTCCCGCCGGCCCGGCTCTTCAAGGATCTGGGCGGTTTCTGCGGTCTCGGCTCCGACCAGGCACCGGGCAATAACAGCCACAACATTTTCAGCGAAATGCGTGCCACGGCGATGTACGCCAAGGTGCTGGTTGGCAGCCCGCTGCCAATGCCGGCCTGGCAGGTGCTTCGCATGGCCACTATCGACGGTGCAACCGCCCTCGGCATCGATGACAAGGTCGGCACGCTCGAAGCCGGCAAGGAAGCCGACCTGATCATGGTTGACCTGACCCGTCCACCAATGGCCCCGGTCCTGCTGGAGCCGGCCCGCAATCTCGTCGCCAACCTCGTCTACGCCGAAACCGGCCGGAACGTCGTGTTGAACATGGTCGCCGGCAAGGTGATCTACCGCGACGGCGTGTTCAGCAACGTCGATGTTGATGCAGTTCACACCCAGCTGCTGGAAGCCTCCGAGCGGTTGCAGGCGGCGGTCTCCGCCGACCCGATGACGGACGACCTGCCGATTGTCCGGTTGACTCGTGAAGGGAAGATGTAGGGGGCGTTGGCAGGTCCGGTTGAATTGGCGTACATTCCTTGTACGGACCCAATTGCGAGATGCAATCTGTTGAAGCGCTAGCAAGGGCCAACCGGCATAGGCCTGCCATTCCGACGAAGGAGGAATCCGTAACCCCTGGCTTCAATACAGAGAACGGGTTC
>CAZRNC010000574.1:0-1775 GCA_964601285.1 uncultured Thermomicrobiales bacterium
AACGGCTGCTGAACGATGGCCATGAGGTTATTGCTGTCGACAATCTGGTGACCGGCTCGACGGCCAACATCGAGGAGCTACTTGCGCGGGACGGCTTCACCTTTCTCGAGCATGACGTTGTCGAGCCGCTGCCTGACTTGCCGGCGTTGACCCGAATCTATCACCTGGCCAGTCCGGCAAGTCCACCGGTTTACCAGGAGTATGCGGTCGAGACGTTGCGGGTCAACAGCGAGGGTACCTGGCGGCTGCTGGAACTGGCCCGGGCAAACGGTGCGCGTTTCTTCTATGCCAGCACGTCCGAGGTTTATGGTGATCCGCTGGAGCATCCGCAGCGTGAGGAGTATCGCGGCAATGTCTCGACGATCGGGCCGCGCTCGATGTATGACGAGGCCAAACGCTACGGCGAGGCGATGACGGCGGAATTTGCCCGCAGCAAGGGTGTCGAAACCCGGATTGTGCGGATCTTCAATACCTACGGGCCGCGGATGGACCCGGAAGATGGCCGGGTGGTGACCAATTTCATCACCCAGGCGCTGCGCAACGAGCCGATCACGATTTATGGTGACGGAATGCAAACCCGCAGCTTTCAATATGTAAGCGATCTGGTCGCCGGCATGGTCCTGTTGATGGAGTCGGACTATGCCGACCCGGTGAATATCGGCAGCACGTTTGAGTTCACGATGCTGGAGCTTGCCGAGCTGGTGATTGAACTGACCGGCACGGATTCGGATATCGTCTTCCGTTCATTGCCGGTGGATGACCCGAAGCAGCGCCGGCCGGACCTGACGGTGGCCAACCGCGAGTTAGGCTGGGAGCCTGTCGTCCCGGTGGATGAGGGTCTCCGCCGGACGATCGAGTATTTGCGGTCGGTGTTGTAGGCGGGGTTGTCAGCCCCTACCTTCTGCCGCAGGAGTTCTGTCATTCGTACGGGAGAGGCCATGCCTCTCCCTCGGATCGGAACGATCCGCTGGTTTGTCCGAACCCAGTTGTGTCTGACCAGGTCGCGCTGACGCGCGAAGGGAGAGGCATGGCCTCTCCCGTACGATGGCAGATGGCTCGTTGCGAATTTCGTCGCCGGTACGTTGGCTACGGGCAGTCCTGGTACTTCTGTACGCTGACGGATGGACGGTCAACCGGTATTGTCAGTGCATTGGTCCTGATGACGTTTGCATCCGAGGGGTGAATTACGATGAAGGTATTGGTCACTGGCGGTGCCGGATATATCGGCAGCCACACAGCAAAAGCACTGGCACGGGCCGGCCACGAGCCGGTGGTGTTCGACAACCTGAGCACCGGCCACCGCTGGGCTGTCCGCTGGGGGCCGCTGGTTGAGGGCGACCTTGCGGACAAGGCGCTGATCAGCCGGGTGCTGGATCTGTACAAGATCGATGCGGTCATCCACTTTGCCGCCAGCTCCAACGTTGGCGAATCGATGCAGAATCCGCGCAAGTACTTCCGCAACAATGTGGTCAACACCCTGAACCTGCTCGATGCGATGATGGACAACCGGGTGAAGACGATCGTTTTCTCTTCGACCTGCGCCACCTATGGCGACCCGGAACGGCTGCCGCTGACCGAAGACCATCCCCAGAAGCCGGTCAATCCCTACGGGGATTCCAAGCTGTTCGTCGAGACGATGCTCAAGTGGTACGGCGCGACCTACGATCTCAAGTGGGGTGCGTTGCGCTATTTCAACGCGGCCGGTGCGGATCCTGACGGAGACATCGGCGAGAACCATACGCCGGAAACGCACCTGATTCCGCTGGCGGTGCAGG
>CAZRNC010000575.1:0-1767 GCA_964601285.1 uncultured Thermomicrobiales bacterium
ACGGCGGCTACCGCGCCGCCCTCTTCCTCTACCCGGGCCATCAGCTCCAGCGCCTTGCGCTCGATCTCGTCGGTGAGCGCCTCGACGGCATAGGAACCGGCGAACGGATCGACGGTATCTGCCACGCCCGATTCGTAGGCGATGATCTGCTGGGTTCGCAGCGCCAGGGTCGCTGCCTGCTCGGTTGGCAGCGAGAGCGCCTCGTCGAAGCCGTTGGTGTGTAGCGACTGGGTTCCGCCAAGCACTGCACTCAACGCCTGCAACGTCGTCCGGACAACGTTATTCAACGGCTGCTGGGCAGTCAACGATGAACCCGCTGTCTGGGTATGGAAGCGCAACATCAGCGAGCGGGGGTTCGATGCCCCAAAGCGCTCAGACATGATCCGTGCCCACATCCGGCGAGCCGCACGGTACTTGGCGACCTCTTCCAGAAAGTTCGAATGGGCGTTGAAGAAGAACGAAAGCCGTGGTGCGAAGCGATCCACTTCCAGACCAGCATCGAGTGCCGACTGAACGTAGGCCACGCCGTTGCTCAGGGTAAACGCCACTTCCTGGACCGCCGACGAACCCGCCTCGCGGATGTGATAACCGCTGATTGAGATCGTGTTCCAGCGTGGAATGTGTGTCGCGCAATAGCTGAAAGTATCGGTCACCAGCCGCATCGAGGGCCGCGGCGGGAAGATGAATGTCCCACGGGCGGCATACTCCTTGAGAATGTCATTCTGGATCGTGCCGCCTAGCCGCGAGACATCTGCCCCGCGCTCCTCGGCGACAATGGCATACATCAGCAACAGCAGCGAAGCCGGCGCGTTGATCGTCATCGAGGTGGTCACCTCGTCCAGCGCGATGCCATCAGTCAGCCGGCGCATGTCGTCCAGCGTGCTGATCGACACACCGACCAGCCCAACCTCGGCCTGTGCCCGCTCATCGTCGGCGTCCAGCCCAAGTTGGGTCGGCAGGTCGAAGGCGCAGCTCAGCCCGGTCTGGCCACGCTCCAGCAGCAGTTTGAACCGCTCGTTGGTCTCTTCTGCTGATGAGAACCCTGCATACTGGCGCATCGTCCAGAGCCGGTCGCGATACATGCTCGGGTAAACGCCACGGGTATATGGAAATTCGCCGGCGTCCGGTTCTGGCTGCCGGCCGGTGTCACGGTAGATTGGATCAATAGAGATGCCGGAAGTCGTTTCACGCGCTTGCGGTGCGACGTCCTGTGCGGTCATGGCTGCCTCGCCTTCCTCGACCTGCTCAGAGGTTGTCGCCCGTCATTGTACTGTCTCGCTGCACCAACTCGGTGAGCACCCCGGCGCAGGAGCGTGGATGGATGAAGGCAACCCGCCAGGAATGCAGCCCGATTCGCGACGTTTTGTCGATCAATTCAACGCCGGATTCGGCCAGTGAGGCGAGCGTCGCATCAACATCGTCGGTCAGGTAGGCAACATGGTGCATACCCTCGCCCCGTGCGTCCAGGAATCGCCCGAGCGGTGAATCGTGGTCCAGCGGTGTGATCAGTTCAATCCAGCTCTCGCCGGCCCGCATGGCAACTGCCGCAATGTTCTGGCTCTCAACCCGCTCAACCTCGCCCGGCTCAAACCCCATCGCCCGGTACTTCTCCGCCGCTGCCTCAAGATCAGCAACAATGATCCCCACATGATGAATCGGCCCAAACGCGGTCAATGTTCACCCCTCTTCACGATTTCGAATCGATGCCGGTCTATCTGTCATCCTGAGTGTTGCAACCATGACTAATTGACACATGGTGGTGCTTGT
>CAZRNC010000576.1:0-1765 GCA_964601285.1 uncultured Thermomicrobiales bacterium
GCCCCCGGCTGACTGATTCAAGAACCAGGTCAGCGGGGGCTTTCTCATATCGCGCTTACTGACCACGACACGGTCGGTGGCCTGGCCGAAGCGCTCGAGGCCGCAGCCAGGTACGGTCTTACCGTTATCCCGGGTGTGGAGCTATCGGCGCGGGTCGATCGTGGCGAACTGCACATTCTGGGCTACGGCATCGATCACCGGCATGCAGCGTTGCTTGACCAGTTGGACAGGCTTCGTGAGCAGCGCCGGACTCGTGCAGCCCGGATGGTCGAACGACTCGAAGCCGCTGGCATCACAATTGATCAGGACACGCTTCCGGCGGAAGTCGACGGCCATTCTATCGGCCGGCCGCATCTGGCAAGAGCGCTGGTTGCATCGGGACATGCAACTGATGTCCAGGATGCTTTCGACCGCTACCTCGTATGGGGCCGCCCCGGCTACATCCCCAGCGCACAGCTTGAGCCAGTCGACGCAGTGGGCCTGATAAAGGCCGCTGGTGGCATTGCAGTGATGGCACACCCGGTCAGCTTGCCTGACTTTGAGCAGATGCTTCCTCAGTTGATTGAGGTTGGACTTGGCGGACTGGAGTGCTACTACGGTGAATATTCGGAGCAGCAACGGGCGACGCTTGCTGGTGTCGCAGACAGGTTCGGGTTGATCGCAACCGGCGGAAGTGACTATCACGGACCAAACTTTCGGGAGGGCCGGGAACTGGGGTCGGTCGAGATCCCGGACGAGGTTTCCTGGCGCATTCTGGATGTTCTTGCAATCTAGTCGTCACAAAATCCCGCAGGACTCGTACAATTGCCGGAGGATTGATTGCGGATACCTCCCGCCTTGCCATCGACCGGGCCAAACTCGCGGGGTCGATGAGCGCTGAAAGAATGCTGTGAGCGATCGCCGGATGACACCGACAGCCACCGGACCGCGTGACCGTGTTGCGCGGTATATCGGGCTGTTCATCGGTTTTGTCATCGGTTGGCAAATTGGCGCCCAGGTTGCCAGCGACCGTGAATACTGGGGCTTCTATGCGCTGACCCTGGGAGCCTGCCTTGGTGGGTTGGGATTCATCATCGCGCCTTATGTGTCAGTGCGGTTCTTTCGCTGGTTGCGCCGGAAGTTTGCCACCGTCCCGGCGATTGACATTGTTGCTGCCGGAGTCGGGCTGGTCGTTGGAGGTGTGCTTTCCTCGCTCCTCGCCTTTCCAACTTCGTTGTTGCCAGATCCATTTGGCCAGACCATTCCGTTCCTGGTTGCGCTGGTTGCTTGCGGGTTAAGCGTGTTCGTGCTGGTGCTACGCAAGAACGACCTGGCGTCGCTGATCTTTCGCCGTCAGGATGTGGCCGGACGCGACGAGAAGCTGCTGTTGGACACCAGCGTGATCATCGACGGGCGCATTGTCGAACTGGTGCGTACCGGCCTCATTTCGATGTCGCTTGGCGTGCCGCAGTTCGTGCTGCAGGAGTTGCAGTCGATTGCCAACTCGGATGATCCTGCCCGCAAGTTGCGGGGCCGGCGCGGACTGGATAGCCTGGAACGACTCCAGCGGGAAGAGCGGGTCGTCGTTGATGTCCTGGAGATGGATATCGAAGAGGAGCAGGAAGTCGACAACAAGCTGATCAAGCTTGCGAAGCTCTCTCGCTACCACGTCCTGACCGGCGACCAGAATCTGGAACGGGTAGCCAGGTTGCAAGGGGTCAACGCCATCAATATCAACACTGTCTCCCAGGCGTTGCGCCCGCCGGTTGTCGCCGGTGAAGAGATG
>CAZRNC010000577.1:0-1756 GCA_964601285.1 uncultured Thermomicrobiales bacterium
TTGAACCGGATCGCCTGGTTCCTCTCCGAACCGTTCAGCTATGCCGCTCTGGAGCGGTTGACGCTGCTGCACTATCTGATTGCCAGTGTAGGAGTCTATTGGCTTGCCCGTGCGCTCACGATCAGCAGGCCGGGCGCTGTGCTGGCTGGCGGCATGTTTGCCTATTCCGGGTTCATGGTCGCGCACCTCGGGCACTACTCAATGTTGGCAACTGCTGCCTGGGCGCCGTGGGTGTTCGCTGCCGTGGTCGGATCGATCCGCTTGCGGTCGTGGCCAATAGCCCTCGGTGGGGCGATTGTCCTGACGATGGCGATTCTCGGCGGACATCAGCCGATTCTCCTGATGACGCTGACCTTTGCGGGGTTGCTGGGGCTGTTTGAGCTTTGGCGAGATTCTGAGTATCCCGCGCTGGCGGAGCTGCCGGACGAGCTACGCACTTCCCGGTTTGTAGTTGCTGCGGCACGGCCATTGTTCATGGCCGTCGTTGCGGCAATGGTTGCTGCTCCGGCGCTTGGGCCGGCGTTGCAAATGACGGGCCACACTGTCCGCGGCGGATTGAGCTACCGGACCGCATCCGAATTCTCGGTCGAGCCGGTTGCCCTGCTCCACATGATCCTGCCGACGGTGTTTGGCTCGAATCCGACCGATTATTGGGGGCACTTTTCCAACACCGAGATTTGGGGATTCGCCGGTGTACTTGGTGTCGGGCTGGCGCTCCTTGGTCTGGTGCTGTCCTCTGGCCGGACACGCTTCTTCTGGGCATTTGGCGGGCTGCTGGGGCTGCTCTACTTGCTGGGGCCGTTTACTCCGGTACACGGTTGGGCGTACGCCTTTGTGCCGGCGTTCGACCAGATTCGCGGGGCGGGCAGAGGCTACATGTTCGTCAACCTGGCAGTGGCGATTCTGGCCGGGTTCGGCTTGACTGCGCTTGAACGCAACCGTGCTGGTTGGACCGAGCGACAGGAACAGTTGCTGCGACGGTTCACAATCGGGCTTGGCGCGGCGCTGGTGATCGTTGTCGCGATCTTTGTGCCGGTCTTTGCATCCAACGTCCTCGGGTCCAACGATCCGGGGAATCGCCCTATCATCGCGATGAACGCTGTCAATATGTTGGCGTTCTGGCTGTTGCTGGGGTTTGTTGTCTTCTATGCCATCTATCGACGAACGCTTGGGCGTGAGGCGATTGTGCTGGCGCTGACGGTGGTGGTTTTGCTGGAGATCTTCTCGGTTACTGCTCCGTTCAATCCGACCACCGATCCGATCCTTGCTGGATTCGAACATGAGGACACCGTCGCCTTCCTGCATTCACAGGAGCAGGATGGACCGTTTCGGATCGAGGCAATGACGCCGCGCTGGCAGCCTGACCTGGCACGGATAGCCGACCTGGAAGACATCGGCGGGTTGTTCGACCCACTGGCGCTCGGAGACTACGACCGCTTCCTGTATGCGGCCAAACAGGACCGGCAGTCGGACGCCTACCAATCGCTCAACGTGCGGTTTGTCATTTCGGACCCGGATACCGGCTCGCCGGGTGCGGGGTTCGATCAGGTCTATGCAAGCGATACCGGATTGATCGTCTGGGAAGCTGCTGAATGGCAGCCGCGTGCCTGGCTGGTCGATGCCGAAGAGATCCCGCTGACCGTTTCCAGCAGGGCAGGACAGGTCGATATCGACCTGCCACCGGGCGCGCCGGCGACGACACTGGTGATCTCCCAGACTGACTTCCCCGGGTGGACGGCGACGGTCGACGGGACGG
>CAZRNC010000578.1:0-1752 GCA_964601285.1 uncultured Thermomicrobiales bacterium
TCGTCACTGCTTCGCAGGAGAAGACCTATGTTGTCAGCACGCGGGTGATGGCGATTGCCGAGCCACCGGAATACTGGATGGACCTCTACGCCAAGAACCGGCTGGCTTCGTATCGCGACCTGATCAATAACTGGGATTTTGTGGCGGATGCGTTGCGTGAAGCCGGCTCGGATCTTGATCCAGGACTGGCCCAGAGCAAGCTGGGGCTAGGGCACAATCCCGATTCCAACCTTGTACAGATTGTCGTGACGGATACCGATCCGGAACGGGCGGCGGCAATTGCCAACGCGCTGGCCGACTGGTTCGTGGTCTGGAACGAGCAGGAGAACGAAGCCCGGCTCGAGGAGCAAACGAGTCTTCAGAATCCCTTCCCCGGACGGGTAAACATGCACAAGCTGGAGACGCCATCCGCGCCGGACACTCCGAGCGGACCTCGGGTGCGCGTAAACACCGTAGCCGGCGGGATTCTTGGGGTGGTTGCCGGTGTTGTGCTGGCGTTCGGGCTGGTCTGGTATGACGATACGTTGAAGAGCCGGCGGGACCTCGACCGCTATCTGGAAT
Organism: uncultured Thermomicrobiales bacterium; assembly: GCA_964601285.1. Lineage (GTDB taxonomy): Bacteria > Chloroflexota > Chloroflexia > Thermomicrobiales > CFX8 > CAYWXR01. The sequence continues at coordinate 562 of CAZRNC010000578.1, forward strand.
TGCCGGTACTTGGAACGATCCCTGCAAACGGGGAGTGAGGGGGCACGAGTCGATGAGCGCTGCAACCCAGGCTGAAGACAAGCGAACCGAGGCGTACCGTTCGTTGCGCTCGACGATCAAATTTGCCGCCGGCGACTCTCCGGTCCGTTCGGTGCTGATCGTCGACACTGACCGCTCCGGAGCAAGCGACACTGCCTACCAGGTGGCTCGAGCCTTTGCCAAAGCCGGAGACAACTGCGCGTTTGTCAACGCCGATGCGAGGTCGGGTAACACCGGCGCTCCCGGACTCAGCGACCTGCTGATTGGCTCGACGTCACTTGATGAAGTGTTGAAGGGCGATACCGGCGACGGATTGCTGACGGTCATCGGACCCGGCACGGTCGCTGATCCCGACCTGCTGGCCGGCGGACAGCTCGCACGGGTGCTTGAAGCACTCCAGCAGCGATTCGACTACATCATCTTCGGCGTTGCCGGTCTGCCGGGCAGCAGCGATGCCATCTCAATTGCGCCCCGTGTTGATGCAACCATCCTCGTCGTGACATCCGGCAAGACCCGCCGCGCGAAAGCTGTCCAGGCTCGTGACGGACTCCTGCGAGTCGGTGCCAACGTCCTCGGCGTCGTCCTGATCGAGTCGAAACGCCGGCTGTTCTGGTAGTGAACGAATAACATTGCTCTCTCCCGCACACCGTTTCGTTCGTGAGTCTTCCTGGTCTGCGTAGGGGCGACTTGCATTCGCCCTGTTCCACCTATTTCCAATCTTCGCCCGTACATGCCTGTGTATCTGTCATCCTGAGCGAAGCCGAAGGATCTCTCTCCATGCCAGTTTCACTTCGCGATGAACGTGTTCCACCATGCTAATCGAAAGAATCCTTCATACATGGGGTCTTCGTTTCCGATGAGAAGGCAGATGATATGGAAAGAGATCCTTCGACTCCGCTTCGCTTCGCTCAGGATGACATGACAGAAAGGCTGATCGGCTCAAGGATTTGAAGCTCCACGAAATAGTTGGCACCGACGCAGGCATTCGCCCGGCTCAAGACCCGTGGTGTTCAAAAAGGGCGACTTGCATTCGCCCGTACGGGAGCACGTAACTTCACTACACGAGACATTGGACAAGCGTTGATCAGCGGCTCACTTGCCTGTTGCTCTTGAAACACATTCGCGAGTATGTGATCCTGTTCGCGCAAAGTG
>CAZRNC010000579.1:0-1747 GCA_964601285.1 uncultured Thermomicrobiales bacterium
TGGGGTTCGGTCGCCCGGCGGATACCGAACAGCCGGCAGACGGCCTGGCCGACATCGGGGCGGTCGATGCCGTAGGCACCGCCGACTACTTGCAGGATCGCCTGGTCAACCTCTTCCGGTGCGATCATCGCCAGCGTCCGGGCACGTGCCGGCAACTCCTGACGGTCACGCACGACCGGCGTCTCCATCGAAAGGCTCCAGAGGAACGGCTCGCGCGCCACGATCATCTGCTTCGAGATGGCCTGATTGATGCCACGGTCAACGAGCCGTTGAATCCGTGCGCCAACCCGGCCAACGTCGCTCGATTCAGCGATCCGCCGGGCGATTTCACTGCGGTGGATCGGGCTTTCGAGATTGACCGTTTCAACCACCCAGTCAACAACGACCGGCAACGGCGTCTGGTACAGGTCCTTGTTGGAATAGTGCGGCGTCAACCTGGCCACCTGATAGGTTGGCGACAGACCATTTTCGACCGGTTCTTCAATCTCTTCGCGGACGATCTCGGTCTCGACTACTGGCGTGGGAGCAAGCTCTTCCTCTTCGGGTCGCTGCGCCAATGCAGCCTGGATGGCAAGCTCCAGCTTCTCCATCTCGCGCTTTGGATTTCGGAACCAGTCGGTGCTCCAGATACGGTGGAACTTCCAGCCAAGCCCTTCGAGCACCGCCTGCCGGGTACGGTCACGGTCTCGTGCCGAACGGGCGCTGTGATAGGTTGCACCATCACATTCGATAGCCAACAAGAACCTGCCCGGCGCGCGGGGATCGACAACGGCCAGATCGATAAAGAACCCTGCGGATCCAACCTGGGAAACAACCTCGTGGCCAAGCTCCACCAGCGCATTGCGAACCGCAACTTCGAACGGTGAATCCGGCTCACGCCCCGTCTCCTGGGGGATATCCAGTTCACCAGTCTGGGCAAAACTGAGGAACCGCTTGAGGGCAACCACTCCCCGTGGGGAGTCCGGCCCAACCCGGATATCGTCGGCAGTGATGTTGGCGAAAACCTCACAACGAATCCGGGAGCGGGTAATCAGCACGTTCAGACGCCGCTCTCCACCAGTCTGGTTGAGCGGGCCAAACCGCATCGCGACCTTGCCGAAGCGATCACGCCCGTAACCAACACTGATGAAGATGACGTCCCGCTCGTCTCCCTGGACATTCTCCAGATTCTTGACAAAGAACGGTTCATACTGATGCGCACTGAAGTACGCCTCCGTCTCCGGATGCTCCCGGCGCAGGCGGTCGACCCACTCCTGGATTACCTCGGCTTGCGACTTGCTGAACGCAGCAACGCCGAGCGTCAGCTCTGGAGAAAGCCGGGCATGCTCGATCACAGCACGGGCGACGATTTCCGCTTCCATCGGGTTGATCGCCCCGCGCTTGCTTTGGCTTGCAGTCTCGTATTCAGTCTCCGGATGATGGCGGAAGATCAACCCGGCGTTCTCACGCGCCCGGTCGGGACTTGGGAATAGCACCAGCCGGTTCTCGTAAAACTCGTAGTTGGAGACGGTAATCAGCGACTCGTGCCGGCTGCGATAGTGCCAGCGAAGCATCCGCTGGGGAGCGTTGGCCGCGGCGAACAGACCGAGGATGCTCTCGACATCCTGGACGATGGCATCCTCGTCCTCTTCTTCGCCCGGTTCAGTCAGCGATTCGAAGAAGCTGGTCGGCGGAAGTTGCCGGCTGTCGCCGACGACCACTGCCTGTTTGCCGCGCAGCAGTGCGCCGAAGGCATCGACCGGCTTCA
>CAZRNC010000580.1:0-1745 GCA_964601285.1 uncultured Thermomicrobiales bacterium
ATGTGGCAGACAATCCGGGAGCCGGCACGTCCTGCGACGGGACGGAGATTCTCCGGTCGTTGATCGCCCACAATGCCAGGTCGGCTGTTGTCGCGCTGATGTTCGATCCCGAGACCGTTGAGCAGGCAGTCGCCGCCGGCGTTGGTGCAACAATCAACGCGCGCATCGGCGGCAAGGTGGACGACCTGCACGGTGCGCCGGTCGAGACGGAAGCCTACGTCAAGGTGATTACTGACGGGTTTTTCATCAACGGCGGGCCGATGGGAACCAACAGCGAATCCCGGATGGGTACGACGGTTGTCCTTGAGATCGGCGGGCGTGGTGGTATCGAGGTGGTGACGACGACCTTCCGCCGGGCGGCGAACGATGCCAACAGCCTGCGGTCGGTTGGTATCGACCCGACCCAGCGGCAGATTGTGGTGATCAAGTCATCGGTCCATTACCGGGCCGACTTCACGCCGCTGGTCAATGAGATCGTCGAGGTGGACGCCCCAGGACTCTCCAGTCCCAACTGGTCTCGTTTCGACTTCCAGCGTCTCCGCCGGCCGATCTACCCGCTCGATCCGGACATGGAGTGGAGCGTGTAGGGGGCGTGTTGATGGGGTTCAACATCTCGATCTGAAATGCAGAAGCGACCTTCTCAAATCGTCATCCCGAGCGAAGTTGAGGGACCTGGAGGGTCGGATCTTTCATGGTGACGTCAAGCTGTGAGGCTCGAGGTCCCTCGACTTCGCTCGGGATGACAGCGAATACCGCGCCGAAGCCGTGTTCGTACCCGATTGCGTAGGGGCGTCTTGCATACGCCCCCACACAATTTGTCTGCTATGTCCGTTTCGCGGCCGGGCGGGCGAGGTCGACGGTGAAGGCCTTGCCGCGGAGACGGGTGCGGGCGAGGGAGCGCATGACTCGCTCGGCCACCGGTTCCGGCACGTCGACCAGGGTGTGGGTTTCGGTGATGTCGATCTGGCCGATGCTCTTGCCGGGAATCTGGGCCTCGTTGGCGATGGCTCCAACAATGTCCATCGGGCGGACACCATCTTTCCGGCCAAGGCTGATATAGAGCTTGGCCATGCCAGCTTCCGAGAGAGCCTCATCTGTGACCAGTCCCCGGTCTTCGGCGGTTCCCATATCCCGCATCAGCAGGGTGATCGCCGCAGCGGCGACCTCTTCCGGATCATGGCTAACGCTTAACTCCTTGACGATAACCATCGCCGGTTCGAGCGATCCCTGCTCGATGACCTCGGTCAGCGAAGAGCCGAGCATCTCGCGCTGACGGGCGACGACTTGGGCCTGGGTCGGGACGTTGCGGCGCTGGATGCGCTGGCCGGTTGCCTGCTCGATCATCCGCATCAGCCGGCTCTCGCGACGGGTTACCAGGGTGATTGCCGCGCCCTGACGTCCAGCCCGGCCAGTACGCCCGATACGGTGGACATAACTTTCGGCATCACCGGGGATGTCGTAGTTGATAACGTGGGTGACGTTCTCGATATCCAAACCGCGGGCGGCAACATCAGTTGCAACAAGAAGCTCATCCTGCCCGGAGCGGAAACGGGCCATCACCCGGTCCCGCTGGAACTGCGTCAGGTCGCCATGGAGCGAATCAGCCGGATAGCCGAGTGTCTGGAGCTGCTGGGTAAGGTTGTCCACCTCGCGCTTGGTCCGGCAGAAAATGATTGCCGAATCGGGCATTTCGAGGTCGAGAATCCGGGTGAGCGCCTCGAACTTGGCTCGCGGCATGACTTCGT
>CAZRNC010000581.1:0-1717 GCA_964601285.1 uncultured Thermomicrobiales bacterium
TGGCGTCGTATCAGCCGGAGTGGGTTACCCCGGTCCGGACGAGCTATCGCGACATTGAACTGCTTGAGATGCCGGCCAACACCCAGGGGCCGGCGGCACTGCTGCTGGCCAACATTGTTGAGGGCTGGCCGGTTGCCGAAATGGGTCATACGACCGCTGCTGGTGTCCACGCCTGGATTGAAGCGAAGCACTGCGCCTGGCACGAACGCGACACCCACATTGCCGACCCGCGTTTCCACGACGTCCCAACTGACCGTTTCCTGGACAAGAGCGTGGCTGCCGGATATCGCGACCGGATCGACCTCGAGCGAGCAAGCGATCCTGCATTGCTGGCCAGCGAACAGGGCGACACGGTCTATCTCTGCGCTGTCGATCGAGACGGGATGGCGGTTTCGCTGATCCAGAGCGTTTACCACAACTTTGGCTCGGGAATCGTCGCACCGGAAGCCGGAGTGCTCTTCCAGAATCGTGCAGCGGCGTTCAGCCTCGATCCGAACGACTCCAACTCGCTGCAACCGGGCAAGCGTCCACGGCACACCCTGATCCCGGCGATGATCCTGCGAGACGGGATTCCTGAAGTTGTCTTCGGCACGATGGGTGCTGACGGACAGGCGCAGACGCACCTGCAACTGCTGCTGGGGATGGTCGAATTCGAACTGGAGCCGCAGGATGCGATTGAAGTTCCGCGCTGGCGTTCGACTGTTGATCCGGATGGCCGGGTCTGGGTACTGGTCGACCGGCACATGGAACAGTCGACAATCGACGGGCTGACGGCGATGGGTCATGAGGTCGTTCCCGGCCGGATGTGGGACTCCTCGCTCGGGCACGCCCAGGCAATCAGGATTGACCGGCAGCGTGGCATCCTGATCGGTGGTGCCGATCCACGGGGCGACGGTATCGCTGCCGGTTGGTAGCTATCAGTGCGGCAGGTGGCCATTACTGTGCTGGCGAGCGCCAGAGGTAACGGTCCGCCGGATTTGCATCGAGAGCATGCCGGATTGTTCGGGAGTGATGTGACAGACGAAACTGGGGTTGTCATCCTCGTCGTCGGTGATTTCGTGGACGAGAATGGTAATCAGGTTGCGCTCTTCGTCGAACCCGACGGCCAGGCGCCCAACCTGATACTCGGATGGGCCGAGGATCGCCGGACGGTCCGGCTCGGTGGCAGTGATTGGTAGCAGGTCTGCAACGACGCCGGCACCTTCGAGCTGGGTGAGAATCTGTTCGAACGCGATGCCAAGCGCCTGGAGTTGCTGTTTCTCCATCCAGAGAATGGCAGCCTGGGACATGGTTGAAGCCACCAGCCGGAAGCGACGGCGGCCGGGAGGTCCAATAGCTTCGGCCTCGACGCGGACAACATCATCAAATTCGCGGCGTTGCAATGGCTGTACTTCTTTCCTGCAAACGGTTCACCCGGCGCAATACCTGCCGGCGCCGGTTCTGACAGGATACTATACAGGCTGATTGTGCCCCTGACGGTTGTAGAGATATTGAACCGGACCGGGAAGGTGACAAACATGCACATAGTGGTGATCGGCGCCGGCGCAATGGGCGGCTATTTCGGGGCAAGGCTCGCCTCTGCCGGCCACGATGTTGTCCTCTATGACACCAACCAGGACCACGTCGCAGCAATCCAGCAACGGGGCATGCTCATCGAGGGAATGGACGGCACACAGGTTCGCTACCAGGTTGCTGCCACGACTGAACCACCGGTCTC
>CAZRNC010000582.1:0-1714 GCA_964601285.1 uncultured Thermomicrobiales bacterium
TCGTCCTCGAGGACTACGATATGTCCGTCGCCCGCTATCTGGTCCAGGGCTGTGACGTTTGGTTGAACAATCCTCGCCGGCCGTGGGAAGCAAGCGGCACCAGCGGCATGAAAGCCTCCGCCAATGGTGTGTTGAACCTCAGCACGCTTGATGGCTGGTGGGACGAAGCATGGGAAGACGCGGTCCATAGCGGTGTCGACATCGGCTGGGCCATTGGCCGGGGCGAAACCTACGAGGACACCAACTATCAGGACGAACTTGAGGCTCAGGCACTTTACGATCTCCTCGAATACGAGGTCGCGCCCATGTTCTACGACCGGAGCGCCGACGATCTGCCGCACGCCTGGCTGGAACGGATGCGAGCGTCGCTGAAGTCGATCTGTTTCTTCTTCAACACCAACCGGATGGTCCAGCAATACGTCACGTCGTCGTATCTGCCGGCGGCAGAACGGGCCGAAACACTGCGCCGCGACTCGATGGAACCTGCCCGTGAACTCGCCACCTGGCGACGTCGCGTTGAGACCGCCTGGCCGGAGATCGTCATCGAGCCAGTGCAGCATCTGACGGCAAGCGAGTATCCAGCTGGCAGCCAGTTCGACGCAGGGGCGCGAGTCTACCTGCCGGGACTTTCACCGGACGATGTCCAGGTTCAGTTGTACGCCGGCCGGATTAATCCGGATGGTGAACTGTTCGAAGCCGAAGGTATCCCGATGACGCTGGTATCCAGCGACGGCGACAACTGGCATACCTACAACACCAGCTCCCCCGTCCTCCCGACCGGTGGCCGGCAGGGCTATACCCTTCGGGTACTGCCCCGCCACGAGAACCTGGTGTCTCCGTTCCTCCCCGGCTGTATCCGCTGGGTGAATGGCGGGTAGGACTCCTACGTACTGATGGCTGAAGCGCACGGCTTCCGGCAGATCAGCAAATGGAACGTCGCCGGCACTCCATCCTCGGAGATGGTGTGCAATTCCGAGTTGACGATCTCCAGACCGGCGTCGGTCGCCATGCGGCAATTGATCTCCGGCGGGTAGTGGCTCCAGAACATTGGCGCACCGAGCCAGTCCGGATCGACATCGCCGGGAGAGTCGGTAGCACCCAGAACGGTTACCAGATAGCCGCCCGGTTGCAGCCAGCCGGCGATCTTCCGGAACAGATCCGGCTGCCTTTCACGTGGCAGATGGATGATCGAGTAAAACGCAGTTATCGCCGCAAACCGGCAATCAGGAAAATCCAGCGCCGACATGTCCGCGAATATGAACTCAGCCTGCGGCACATTCGTGCGAGCCGCCTCGATCTGGCGCTCGGAAAAGTCAACACCGGTCACAGCGAACCTGCTTGCCAGAACCAGTGTTGACGGCAGCCCATTGCCACAGCCAAGATCAAGGATCGGAGCATTCTCCGGTAGCTGCTCAAGCAGAAACTTCGTCCACTTCTCCCGCCGCTCATCACGGATTCGGGCAGACCAGACTGCATATTCATCAGCAATGGCGTTGTAGCCATCGCGAACCTGCTGCAGGCGATCGGGAAACATTGGAAGATCCTCTCATACCGTAGCTGGACAATCGGCGTTATGATCTACACTTGCCGGCCGGGCATGCAACCCGGCTGCCTGGTCTGTCTGGAAAAGGTCACCCTTGGAAACGATTCGGGAACAACTCCGAACTCCTGCTGGCAAGGGCTTCCTGCTGCTGGCGATCACGATGGCTGCCTT
>CAZRNC010000583.1:0-1713 GCA_964601285.1 uncultured Thermomicrobiales bacterium
TCCAGAACCCGGCGGAGATTTCGCGCAGACGACCAGCCCAGCGAGACGTGGTCTTCCTGTGCCGCTGAGGTCGACATCGAATCAACGCTGGCAGGATGGGACAACCGGCGATTCTCCGCCACCAGCGCTGCTGCGGTGTAGTGGGCGATCATCATGCCCGAATTCACACCCGGATTAGTGCTAAGGAAAGGCGGCAGCCCACGGGACCGTTTGCTGTCGAGCATCCTGTCGATCCGGGCGACAGCAATCGCGCCGACTTCCGCCGCAGCAATCGTCAGGAAGTCGCAGGCAAAGGCGAGAGGTTCACCATGGAAATTGCCGACCGATTCGACCCGGCCATCTTCGAGAATGACTGGATTATCAACCGCCGCCAGCAGCTCCCGTTCCGCCGTCTGCCGGGCAAAGTCGAGCGTATCCCGTGCTGCGCCAATCACCTGCGGATGACAGCGCAACGAATAGGCATCCTGGACACCATGGGTGACGTCATCGTGGGCAGCGATTAGTCCGGATTCGGCCAGCATCTGCCTCAAATTCGAGGCGCTGGCTGCCTGTCCCGGATGGGGACGTAACGCCTGGAGATCAACGGCGAATGGTCTATCCGTGCCGAGTAGTCCTTCGACCGTCATGGCCGCCACCAGGTCCGCCGTCTGGAAGAGACGCAACGCATCGGCGCAGGCCATAATCAGCATCCCGAGCATGCCGTCGGTGCTGTTGATCAGCGCCAGTCCTTCCTTTGGCTCCAGCGTGACTGGCTCAATCCCGGCCTGCTGCATGGCAGGCAGAGCCGGCTGGATCGAACCATCCGCCGCGACTATCTGCCCTTCACCAATCAGCGGCAGGCATGCATGCGAGAGCGGCGCAAGATCGCCACTCGCACCAAGAGAGCCGAACTCTGGGATGTACGGCGTGATGCCGGCATTCAGCATCGCCACCATCCGTTCGACCACCAGCGGACGGATGCCGGAATAGCCCTTGGCCAGCGTCGCGATGCGCAACAGCATCAGCGCCCTGACCACCTCACGCTCGATCGGTGGTCCCATTCCGGCAGCGTGCGAACGGAGAATGGCGTGCTGCATCTCGGCCCGCTCGCCCTCGGGAATCAACATGCTGGCGAGGCCGCCGAACCCGGTCGTAATGCCGTAGGTCGGCTGGTCGCTGGCAGCAGCCCGTTCGACAAACTGCCGCGAATGGCGCATCCGTTCATGAGCGCTGGCCGCCAATTCGACCTTCGCGTCGGACCGCGCAACAGCCAGCACGCTCTCGAACGACAGATGACCGCCATCAACCTGGACTACACCAGACATCCCAGTTCCTTTCCCGACCACTCAAGTCTTGACTCATTATGGCAGCGCAAGCATTGCTCCACCCGGTTATGATCGAGCTTGCACCATCGAGATCATAGACCGAAGGAACGAACACCATGCCCGAACTACCTGAAGTCGAAGCCGCCCGCCGGGGCATTCACGAACAGTTGCAAGGCAAACGGATCGACCGGATCGACCTCTTCCTGCCGAAGTTGGTGATCGCTCCTGAAGGCTGGTCGCTGGATATGCTGACCGGTCGCCGGATCGACAAGGTTGACCGGCACGGCAAGTACCTGACCCTGCACCTGGACGATATCGCCGCCGTTGCCCACCTGAAGCTCAGCGGCCAGTTCATCGCCCGTGGCGATGCCATTCCCGGATTCGCCGCCGGTCACCCGGTGCCGGCGTT
>CAZRNC010000584.1:0-1709 GCA_964601285.1 uncultured Thermomicrobiales bacterium
CAGCGAAGCGGGCCTTGCAGGCCCGAGGGAGAGGCAGCGCCTCTCCCGTACGAAGTACGAAGACATGCTGTCCGACTCTCTCAACCTACGGCGCGACCTCAAACACGAGGAGCGTCTCGCCATCGGCGTTGGCCAGCTCCAGACCGGTGATCTCGCCGGCGGAGTCCTCTACAAACGTGTAGCCAACAGCATGTGGCAGGGTATTGAGATAGGCAGTTTCCTGCTCCATGATGCCCTCGGGTTCCATGCAATCCATTTCGGTGCGGAAGATGTCGATGAACGAGATGACACCACGCTTGACGATCATGAACGGGCCGCCGTAGCCGTTGCAGCCGCCATCGCCCATGGCGTTTTCACCTTCGAATCGCAGGGTAATTTCGGTTCCGGAAACCAGCGGTTCGCCCTGGATTTCCGTCAGAACCCAGGAGGTCTTCTCTAGCTCGCCGCTGCCAAACCCGCGGGTGAACTCCAGCGTGACCATGCCATCGGCATCGGTGATCGTCAGCGTGTTACCAGATTCGCTGTAATCATCAGCAGACTCCAGCGCGGCAATGAAAGCCTCAGCCTCGGTGGTGTCGGCATCCTCATCGCAGAGACCATCGTGCCCGTAGACGGTCCAGTTGCCGGGAGTAGCGGCCGTCGGGGTGGTGTAGTAGCTCATGCAATCCGCGCGGCCGGCAGGGCCATTGACGGTGAACTGCATCGTGAAGGGCAGGTCGGATTCGAGCGGCTCGCCGTTGATCGCCGTCAACACCCAGGTCCGGTTGTCGTCCGAGGCGATCGGGGTGTCCGGGTCCGGCTTGGTCAGCACCACACGGGCGTCGCCGGCTTCATCGAAGAGGGTCAGGCTGTCGTCGGTGCGTTCGAAGCGGACGGACTCGCGCAGGCCGATGAAGAGTGCTGCTTCCTGGTCCATCAGGCCTTCCGGCTCCATGCAGGCCATCATCGTCGACATCATGTCGCCAATGGTGATTTCGCCATCTTCGGTCGCGGTGTAATCGCCACCGAAGGTGTTGCAAGCCTTGCCGCCGACCCGTCCTTCGTCGAATCTGACGATGATCACCGGCTCTTCAACCGGCTTTTCGCCATCCAGTTCGGAAAGGATCCAGAGCGTGCCATCAAACGGCTGGACTGCGCCGGTGTCCTGTGGCTCGAAGACCAGCAGGGTTTCGCCATCGCTGTCCAACAGAAGCAGACGGTCATCCTCGATCCGGTAGCCCTCGACTTCTTCCTGGAGCATCGTCAGGTAGGCCGATTCGACATCCATGATGCCGTCCGGCTCGCCGCAATACATCTCGGTCTGGAACAGGTCGGTGAAGCTCAGCGTCCCGTCCGTATCCGATTCAAACCCGCCGCCGTAGGTGTTGCAGACGGTTCCATTCACGCCCTCAGTATCAAAGGTAAGACGCACCTCGATACCATCGGGCAACGCTTCGCCGTCCATCTCGTCGAGCATCCAGGATGTGCCAGCGAGTTCCGGCTGCTCCTCAGCCGGTGTCGTCGCGGTTGCCTCCGGCTGTCCACCGGTGTTGCCGCCTGGTGTTGCAGTGGCGTCTTCCTCGCCACAGGATGCCAACAGCAACGCCAGGATGACCATCATCCCGGTTGCCGTTACAAATCTTCGAAACATCGTTGCCTTCTCTCACGTTCAAGCCGCGTTCACTCTCTATTCTCCTAGACGCCGGCGAATCGCGGTTGGTTCCCGGCTT
>CAZRNC010000585.1:0-1708 GCA_964601285.1 uncultured Thermomicrobiales bacterium
CCATCGCTGCCGTAGTTCTGGTAGACGGCTTGCTGGACGTTGATGCCGGCGTCGCGGCCACTGTTGACGAGCGCTGTCGTCATCCGTTGGGAGTAATTCACCGACGAATCCTGGTGGACCACGATCGGACCCTTGCGGAGTTCAGACGGGTGGGACGCCTTCGACGTGCCGGGAACATCTCCGCAGAGGCCAACGTCCAGCGCCACGCCATACTCGAACGGATGCGATTCGATAATGCTGGCTGCACCAATCAGACCGTTCTCTTCCTGGATCGTCGAGCCGATCCAAACCTGGTATTTGAGTTTCGAAATGTCCGCGCGTTCGGCAACTGCTGTGGCGATTGAGATGGCAGCGCGATTGTCCATCGCCTTGCCGACGATCGTGTCGCCTACGCGCCGGGTCGGATTGTTGACCACCAGCCGGGTTCCGGGGTGGATGCCGAGTTCCTCGGCTTGCTGGCGAGATGCCACGCCGATGTCGACGAACCAGTCGTCCCAGACGAAATGATCCTTGCCGGTTCCACCACCGATGACATGTCCACTGGCGTAGCAGAGCTGGCCATCGACGTCACCGTTGTCGGCAAGCACCAGAACCGGGCTGTTGATCGGTGTGTACCAGTGCGGCGGCCGGTTGGAGGCGATCCGGCTGGTGGGCCAGATGTGGAGCAGACCGTTTTCAGTGATCGACTTAACAATCAGGCCAAGCTCGTCGCCATGGGCGAGGAGAATGATGCTCGGGCCGCTGCCGCCGATTCGCGCCAGGACATTGCCAACCCTCGTGATCTCGACATGCTCGGCAAACCCGGACCAGTGGTTGGCACACCAGGTGTGTACCCGGTCCTCCTGACCAGTCGGTCCAGGGATTTCGGTCAAGGTCTTGACCAGATCAAACATCGGCGTCGGGTTGGGCATTGTCATTCCTTCCAGTGCATCAATACCAGCTTGCCGGGCAGTGTAGCCTGACCTGAATACGAGTAGTATCGGATTTCGGGATAGGATTGGCAGAAGCCGGGATGTTGGCGCCGGCGCCACGACAAGCGACAGGAACAACATGGAATCGTCGATTCGTCTTGCGACCATCAGGAATATCCCGGTCGGCGTACATTACAGTTGGTTTATCGTCTTCTTTGGATTCAGTGCGTTGCTGGCGACCAGCCAGTATCCCAACATCTGGCCCGGCTGGAGCACTCCCCAGTATTGGGTCGTCGCCGTTTCATCGGTGCTGTTGCTCTTCTTCTCGGTGCTGCTTCATGAGTTCGGTCACGCGATCACCGCCCAGCGGCTTGGTATTCCGGTCGTGAACATCACACTGTTCATTTTTGGTGGAGTGGCCACAATCTCGAAAGAAGCCGAATCTCCCGGCGATGAGTTCAAGATTGCCATTGCCGGCCCGGTCGTCAGTGTGCTTACTGGCGTTGCCTTCGGGTCGTTGTGGATTATCGTTGGCGACCGGAACGAACAACTGGCGGCCCTGCTGGGCTACATTGCTATCGTCAATATCATCCTGGCTGTGTTCAACATGATCCCGGGCTTTCCGCTTGATGGCGGACGAGTGTTGCGGGCAATCATCTGGAAAGTCACCGGCAGTCAACTGACCTCCACCCGAATCGTTTCAGTCATCGGGACGCTCTGCGGGATGGGGTTGTTTGCGCTGGGGCTGGTGATGATCTTCCGTGGCAATCCGATCAACGGAATCTACATGCTGGCTA
>CAZRNC010000586.1:0-1706 GCA_964601285.1 uncultured Thermomicrobiales bacterium
GGCGCAATACATTGCGCGGCTACGTCTATTGGTGACGACAGGTAAACCGGCATGCCCAAGCCGCGCCCGGAAGGTTATGGAACGGAAGTGCCGCTAACGCCGTCGAGCGGAATAGCGTAACAGCAGTTCGACGCCGAGGTCGTCGGGGCGGGTGATGAGGACATCGCCGGCGGCGTGGCGGGCCAGTTCGCGGCCGAAGTTGCCGACGGTTGCTGATTCCGAGAGGACACAGACGCAGAGATAGACCCCCTCGGTGCGGAGCCTGTGCGCTTCGCGATAGGTGTGGGCAAGCGTCTCCGGGGCGGGAGGATGATTGAAGATGATCTCTCCGGCAGCATCGCGATGTGCGGTTGGCTCGCCATCGGTGAGCAACACCAGATTCCGCTTGCGGCCACGATGGGACGCCAGCATCCGGTTGGCTGTTCGGAGTGCGTCGTGGATATTGGTCCCGTAGCCATACCGGTCCCACTGGAGATCTACGAGTTCCTGAAGTGCCAGCGGCCGGGCAGATTCCGAGAAGCCGATCAGGTGGAGTTCATCATGCGGGAATCGTCGCCTGATCCAGGTTGATAGAGCCAGCGCCAGCTTTCGGGCGACGAGCAACAACCCGCGCTCGCCCATCGAACGACTCAGGTCGATTGCCAGGATCGTAGTTGCCCGTTCAGACGCTTCCCGTTCGATTACCTGGAGATCATTCGGATTGAACCGGACCGGCGTACCCGGGGATTGTCGGACGGCGTTGAGCAGGCTGCCTGCGATGTCGAGGTCAAACGGGTCACCGTAGCGATATTGCCGGCTGGTTCCGGTTGCGTCGTGACTCTGGGAGGCGGTGTTGTTGCGGTGATCTCCCCAACCACGGGCGTCGATGCGTGCCAATGTTTGCTCAAGAAGAGAGTCACCGATCTGCTGGATGGCACGAGCACTAAGCGTCGCTCGTGACCCGGATCGGACGATGTATCCCGCATCCTGTATAGATTGCAGCCCGGCTGTCAGTTGTTGAAAACGATCTGCAATCATGTCGCCGGCGATGGTTCGGAGCAGTTCCGGATCGATCTCGTCGACATCTTCGACGCTCCGAACCCGGCGGACGACCTGCTCCAGTTCGGCGAGGTCGATCAAGCGTTCGAGTTGCTCGCGGATCGTTTCCGATGATTCCCCGGGCGTGCCCGCATTCAGTAACGTCTCAAGCTCAGTTTGAACCCCATGATTTGCCCCGGCGAAGGTTGATGCAAACGCGGACGATCGGTTCTGCAGAGCAGTCAGCAACTGCTCAATTTGCGGACTGCCGGCCATCGCCGACGCGTCCGATAACCCTTCCGGAGTCAGTGCGTTGTGCAGCTTGTCGATCGCTTCTTGCCGGGCGTTACGGATGGCGTCCTTCAGGGCGTCCATGCCTGGCAGCTGGCCGGTATCGGCGGTGTCGAGTCCCTGATGGAAGGCGCGATTCATGGCGGAATCAACGCCATGTTCGAGGGCGTTGTCAGCGATGGCGTCCAGCATTTGGGCAGGGTTGACCGCCGCTCCAGCGGTTCCACCTCTCCAGGCGCTGTAACGAACCCGACTGGGCAGGGTCGACGCTCCTATCGTACGTTCTCGTGGTAGTAGACGAACTCATCATGCTTGTCGGACTGGTCTACCGGAACATCGACGACATAGGGGATGCCGTTGCGGTTGGCCTCTTTCGCCCGTTCGAGGGCAGGGCCAAG
>CAZRNC010000587.1:0-1677 GCA_964601285.1 uncultured Thermomicrobiales bacterium
CATCAGGTCGAATTCTGAGCGCCGCATGTAGACCTGATGAACCAGGAGCGCGAGGAAGCCGGCCTGCCGCGCTTTGCCAACCCGCGAAACGCAGCGTCGGGCGCATTGCGGCAACTCGACTCCAGCATCTCTGCCCAACGGCCACTTCGCCTGCTCGCCTATGGCATTGGCCAGGTCGAGGGGACGATGCCATTTCTGCACTCCGAGACGTTGGCCAGGCTCCAGGAGTTGGGTTTGACTACCGCTGAGGGAACCAGCGTCTGCGCGACAGCAGACGACCTCTGGCAGGCGTGTGAAACGTGGCTGGAACACCGTGCTGAACTGGACTTCGAGATCGATGGCGTCGTCATCAAGGTCAACGACACCCGGCTCTATCCGGAGATTGGAACCGTTGCCCGTGAACCACGCTGGGCGACGGCCTACAAGTTCCCGGCAAGCCAGGGCGTAACCGTGCTCGAAGATATTGTGATCAATGTCGGACGTACCGGCAGCCTCAATCCGCTTGCCCATCTCAAACCGGTCGAGATCGGCGGCGTCATCATCCGACGGGCAACCTTGCACAACCAGGACGAAATCGAACGGCTGGGTGTGCAGATCGGCGATACCGTCGTCGTCGAACGTGCCGGCGATGTGATCCCGAAAATCATCTCGGTTGTCGATGCAAACCGCACCGGCGAAGAACGTGCCTTTGTCTGGCCAACAGAGTGTCCGGTGTGTGGTTCAACTATCGAACGTGTCGAGGGCGAAGCACTCTCTTATTGCGTCAACAGTACCTGTCCGGCCCAGTTGCGTGAGCAGGTCTCTCATTTCGTCTCCCGTGGTGCAATGGACATCGAGGGACTTGGATCGAAGCTGGCTACCCGCTTCGTCGATGAAGGGCTAATCCGCACACCGGCGGATATCTACCGGCTGGATTGGGAGCGCATCGTCTCGATGGAAGGGCTGGGCCAGAAGAGCGTCGAGAACCTGCAACGTTCTATCGAGACCAGCAAGTCGCGTCCCTTCGCCCGGCTGCTCTTCGCCCTGGGCATTCGCCACGTCGGACAGCAAACCGGCGAGATCATCGCCGGTCACTTTGGTTCGGTAGAAGCACTTGCATCAGCAACTGTCGAGGAGATCGGCGCAGTCCCAGGCATCGGCAAGGTGATCGCTCAATCTCTTGCCGACTGGTTCGCAGAGGAGCGCAACCAGGGACTGATCGCAGACCTGAAATCGCTTGGACTGACGATGCAGGTTGACGAGGCAGATCGACCACCCGGCACAGAAACGCAATGGACCGGTCTGACCATCGTCCTGACCGGACGTCTGACAACATTGACCCGGCCGGACGCCGAAGCCTATCTGAAGCGCTCCGGCGCCAGGACGTCATCTTCCGTCTCACGCAAGACCGATCTGGTCATTGTTGGCGAAGATGCCGGCAGTAAGGCAGCGAAAGCACTCGAATATGGCATCGAAACCATTGACGAAGCGACATTCCTTGAGAGAATGAAAGCCGATTGATCAGGTGGACCCGCAGCCTCTGGCGCCGGGTGACCAAAGGAGCATCGCGATGAGCGGCTACTCGCTGCCAAACGGCGAACAGGACCCCATGCGCTTGGTGCGCACAATCGGTCGAATGACCCAGATGCTGCTCGAAATTCGCGACGAGTACATCCGCGATCCTCGTGAGGACACGCT
>CAZRNC010000588.1:0-1675 GCA_964601285.1 uncultured Thermomicrobiales bacterium
CGACTCCAGTGTGCGAACGGCTGTCGAACCAACCGCAACGATCCGCCGGTTCTCCTGCTTGACAGCAGCAAGCTGGTTCATTGTCTCAACAGGCACTTCAAACGTTTCCGCATGAATCTGATGCTCTAGGGCATTCTCGACCTTTACCGGCTGGAACGTCCCCAATCCGACGTGCAAAGTAACCCAGGCTGTTTCGATGCCAAGGTTCCTGCACCGTTCGAGGAGATCGTTGGTGAAGTGCAATCCGGCTGTCGGCGCAGCTGCCGACCCCATCTGGTTGGCATAGACCGTTTGATAGCGATCTTCATCATCCGGCCGCTCAGTAATGTATGGCGGAAGCGGCAAGTGACCATGTTCTGCCATCACAGCGGCAGCCTCAGCCAGCCGGACGAGCAGTGTTCCATCCGGTTCTCGCTGAAGAAACTCCACCAGACGTCCGGCGTCCTGCCCATCTCTCGACTGCACAATGAGCTGCTCGCCCGGTTTCAACCGGCGCGCCGGTCTCGCCAGGACGTTCCAGCAGTCCGGTTCCTGTTCATGCAGAAAGAGTAGTTCGACCCGGCCACCACTCTGCCGGCGCACGAACAACCGGGCGTTGAGCACCCGGGAGCTATTCATCACCAGTAGATCGCCCGGCTGCAACAGATCCGGCAGGTCGGAGAACACATGGTCGGAAAGCGACTGCTCTGCCCGGTTGACGACCAGCAATCGTGAAGCGTCACGAGGTTCGACTGGCTGCTGGGCGATGAGATTCGCCGGCAGGTCGTAGTCAAACCGGGAAATTGGCAGTATTCGCTCTGTGTTGCCGCTCAAGCAGGATCACTTTCAAACAACGACGGTTGCTGATTGGAGCCAAAACTCGGCGGAGGAACAATGCCGAGGTGTTCATATGCACGTCGTGTTGCGATTCGCCCTCTGGGCGTGCGCTGGAGAAAGCCAAGCTGGATCAGATACGGTTCATACACATCCATAATCGTATCCGGTT
Organism: uncultured Thermomicrobiales bacterium; assembly: GCA_964601285.1. Taxonomy (GTDB): domain Bacteria; phylum Chloroflexota; class Chloroflexia; order Thermomicrobiales; family CFX8; genus CAYWXR01. The sequence goes on from CAZRNC010000588.1 coordinate 986, forward strand.
CCTCGCTTGTGGCCGCAGCAAGGGTGTCGATACCAACCGGCCCACCATCGAACTTCTCGGCAATTGCCTGGAGAATCCGGCGGTCAACCTCATCAAGTCCCAGGTCATCGACCTCAAGCATCGTCATAGACGCCGCTGCAACGTCCCTATCAATAACCCCTGAGGCTCGAACCTGAGCGAAATCCCGTGAACGTCGCAACAAACGGTTGGCGACTCGAGGCGTCCCACGAGAGCGCAGCGCGATCTCGGTGGCGCCCTCGTCGGTTATCTCAACGTTCAGGATGCGTGCCGACCGGGTGATGATCTGTTCCATTGCTTCGTGGTCGTAGAAATCAAGGCGGAACACGGCACCAAAACGATCTCGTAGCGGTGATGTCAGCAGCGCCAGTCTGGTTGTTGCGCCAACAAGTGTGAACCGTGGCAGGTTGAGCCGCATCGATCGTGCAGCCGGCCCTTTGCCCAGAACAATGTCGACAGCGTAATCCTCTAACGCCGGATAGAGCACCTCTTCGACGATCCTGCTAAGGCGGTGAATCTCATCGATGAACAGCACATCGCCGGGCTTGAGATTGGTAAGAATTGAAACCAGGTCGCCCGGGCGTTCAATCGCCGGCCCGGATGTGATCCGCAGCGAAACCCCCATTTCGACCGCGATGATATTGGCCAGAGTGGTCTTGCCAAGCCCCGGAG
>CAZRNC010000589.1:0-1646 GCA_964601285.1 uncultured Thermomicrobiales bacterium
ACCGGGCCGATCCGGACCGGAGTCACGGCGATACTGCCGCACGGCGGCAACCTGTTTCGCGAGAAAGTGCCAGCGGCAATCCACGTCATGAACGGCTTCGGCAAATGCATGGGCCAGGAGCAGATCGAGGAACTGGGCAACATCGAGAGCCCGATCGCCCTGACCGGTACGATGAATGTCGGGCTGGTCACCGATGCGGTCGTTGCTTATGGCATCCGCGAGTGTCCGGAGATTGGCATCTCGACGTCGACGATCAATCCGGTTGTCGGTGAATGTTCCGATTCGTTCCTGAATGACATGCACGGCCGGCACGTCAAGGAAGCACATGTGCTTGCTGCAATTGATGGCGCAACGGGCGGACCGGTTACCGAGGGTACGGTCGGTGCAGGAACCGGGATGAGTGCATTCGGGTTCAAGGGCGGTATCGGTACGTCGTCGCGGGTGATTCCTGAATCAGTTGGTGGTTGGACAGTCGGTGTGCTGGTGTTGGCGAACTTTGGACGCAAGCAGCAACTGACGATTGATGGTGTCCCGATTGGCCTGCTGCTTGATGAGCAGGTTCCTGATCCACCGGAACGTGGGTCGATTATGTTCATAGTAGCGACCGATGCACCGTTGCTGGACCGCGGGTTGCGCCGGCTGGCCAGACGTTGTGCCATAGGGCTGGGTCGAACCGGTTCCATCTCCGGCCATGGCAGCGGTGACTACGTCATCGCATTCTCGGCTGCCGAAACAGTGCGGATTCCCCATGAGCCAGACGCGCCGACGCAGCAGATCGAGATTGTGCATGAGGGTGGACCGGCAATCGATCACCTCTTTCAGGCAACCGTCGAGGCGACCGAAGAGGCGATCATCAATGCGCTGTTCACGGCGACATCGCTAACCGGCCGGGATGGTAACCACCGCGGGGCGCTTCCGGTCGAACGGGTTCAGGAGATCATGCGACTGGCGGGCCGTCTCCATTTGTGAGCGGACCAGCCGTCTCGATACAATTTGTTGACTGGCAACATGTTGGCTGTGGCGAACGCCGCGAGGATGGTGCATGGCGGAAACGGACGAACTGCCGTCGAAAACCTGTCCCTTTTGTGGCAGCACCGATACGGTGTTTGTCCAGCGAGGGTTTGCCGGCACTACCGATGCGAACGACCAGTTCTATACCTGCCAGGCGTGCGGCCTGATAACCTACGAGATCGTCGCCCGCGCGGAACGTGAACTCCGCATGCACCGCCTCGAAGCCGGCCGCCGCTACAAGTTCGCCGGCTGGGACTACACCGTCACCCGCGTCCTCAAAATCGGCAACAACGAATCGCTGGTGTATTTGCGTCCACTGCAACGCGAGCAGTGAGCATCGGTTTGCGTCCGCCGTTGGCCACCTCGCGGTTCGAGCCGGAGCAGACCAACATGGCTTGTCATCCTGAGTACAGGACCGCAGGAGATCTGACATGCGTACGGGAGAGGCCATGCCTCTCCCTCGGATCGGAACGATCCGCTTGTTCATTGAAGCAGCGTCGTGGTTGAGCATGTCGCGCTGACGCGCGAAGGGAGAGGCATGGCCTCTCCCGTACGACAGAATCCCTGTGGTCCGATACTCAGTAGTTTGACCAGCGTATCGTGACGTGTTTCCAGAAACGTTCGTAGGGGCGTCT
>CAZRNC010000590.1:0-1620 GCA_964601285.1 uncultured Thermomicrobiales bacterium
CACCGCCGCGCTGGCGACGATGCCCTTGTAATAGGCATCGAGCGTCATGTTTTCGTTCGGCGCGTGGTTGTCCTCATCATGGTTGGCATAGGTCACCCAGATCGTCGGGATGCCCAGCTCATCGGTGAAGAGCGAATTCGGGGCCGATGCGCCGAGCTGGGGCATCACCACCGGCTCGATGCCATAGCCCTCGGCGACGGCCGCCGCCACCGTTTGCGACACCGGCAACTCGGACGACGCCCGCGACGGCAGCGTGCCACGACCCTTGCGCTGGATCGTGATGCCCTTGCCATAGCGCTCGACATGCCGCTCGATCTTGGCGTAGACCTCATCCGGCGTCTGGTTCTTCACCAGGCGACATTCGAGCTTCAGCGTCGCCTTCGACGGCACCACCGATTTCACGCCGGTTCCGGTATAGCCACCGGAGATGCCGGTGATGTTCAACGTCGGCTGGAAGAGGATCTTCTCGAAGTAGCTCCACTCCTCCGGGCCGTAGAACTCGTCGATGCCAAGATTCGCCTTGAACTCATCCGCATCGAACGGGATGCTGTCGATCAGGTCGCGTTCGAACGGGGTCGGCGGTACGACCTCTTCATAGAAGCCCTCAACCGCCGTCCGGCCATCCGGGAACCGCATCGTGTTGAGCAGATCGACCAGCATCCAGACCGGATTTGGAGTCGGACCGCCCCAGTTGCCGGAGTGCAGATCGCGGTTGACGCCGGTTGCCGTCAGCTCCATCGAAAGATGCCCACGGACGCCATAGCAGACGACCGGCCGGCCGGAGACGTGACTCGGGCCATCGGCGGCGTAGAAGAGATCGGCCGCCAGCAGGTCCTTGTGCTGCTCGACAAACGGCCGCAAGCTGGGGCTACCGTTCTCCTCTTCGCCTTCGAGGAAGAACTTCAGGTTCACCCGTGGCAGCAGGTCCAGATCGGCCAGCACCTTCACCGCCAGAATGTGCGCCAGAAACTGCCCCTTGTTGTCGCCGACGCCGCGCGCCCAGATGCGGCCATCGCGGATCGTCGGCTCAAACGGCGGCGAAAGCCACTCCTCATACGGCTCCGGCGGCTGGACATCGTAGTGACCGTAGATCAGGATCGTGTTGGCATCGTCGCCGACAATCCGCTCACCATAGACCACCGGCAGGCCGGCGGTCGGCATGATCCGGGCAGAGATGCCGTTCGCTTCCAGCGTCGCCGCCACCAGCTCGGCGCACTCATCGACGCCGACATTCTGGGTCGAGATCGAAGGTTGCTTCAACAGGCGAAACAGCACTTCCAGAAACTCATCCCGCCGGCGGTCCACTTCCTCACGCACCAGATTGATATCGACCATGTGGCTTGCCCTCTCCCGGATTTCACGAACGGTGTTGTCGGGAAGACTTTAGCGTGAAACGGGCCGTGAGGGGAACGTTGCCGAGCGTCTTCGTAGGGGCGACTTGCATTCGCCCTGTATTGACATCACGAAAACGCAATCACCAGCGACCATCTTCAATTGTCATCCTGAGTACAGTCCACAGGGAATCTATCGTACGGGAGAGGCCACGCCTCTCCCTCGGATCGTTCCGATCCGCCGGTTCAATGCAGCAGCGTCATGTTTGAGCATGTCGCGCTGACGCGC
>CAZRNC010000591.1:0-1591 GCA_964601285.1 uncultured Thermomicrobiales bacterium
GTCGGGGTAGATGCTACTTCCTGCGCTGTTGGTGATGGCAACGGCTGGACCGCTACCGACGTCTCGGCCGGGGGAACCGTCTCCGTTACTTCGACGGCTGGTTCCGAAGTTGCTGTTGGTTCGTCAGCTGGCGGAGAAGTCGCGGTTGCCGTTACGGTAGACGCGGCAAGCGCTGGTTCATCGTCTTCATCATCCGGTAGCAAGAGCAACCCGACGACCACACAGACCGCCAGAAGGCCGGCGAATACCAGTCCTCCGATGCACCCCCACTTCAGGAAACCTCTGCCGCCGGATCCCTGGGATGTTTGGGTTGTGGTTGCGGCAGCCCCAACCGGCGCGTCGGGCGCGCTCTGTAACACCCGTTCGAGCGCCTCCGCTTCCTGCATGGTTCCGGTCGTGACATTGATGCTGGAGTTTCCACGACGTCCGATGGTGAGCGTCTGACCGTCACGCACGACTGAGCTAAAAAAGCGTGTATCGAAGGAGCCGGCAATCTCGCCGGTGGGCGCTCTGAGTTCCAACACCGCCGGCGTGGCCCGAAAGCTACCCCCACTCGCCAACGTGCCATAGATCTCCTGGTTGTTCTCCACAAGCGCCCCCACGTGTCTCATTACTGCTTTTTCCGGTGTTGAGAGCCTACGGGCAGCGGTGGTGATTGTCAATTGTCAAGTTTTATCGCCGGCACATTTCCGGCTGCGGGATGTCGCGACGATCGAAGAGAGATCCTGACAGCACTCATGGAACAGATCGAGAAAGCACTATGGATCAATCAGTGACCGGATAGTCTGCATCGGAATAAAAAGTCGACGGGGGTCATGCTGGAACAATTGGAAATCATGGTACTGATAAAACGCAACTGCGGCATCATCAATGGCGTCAACGACTACGGCAATGGCCCCAATCTGGAGGGTTTCCTCGTGTGCGCGTCTCAACGCATTGACGAGGAGCCGGCGGCCAAAGCCCTTCCCCTGGAAGTTGGTCGAGATGGCTAGTCTACCGAGCAATATCGCAGGGAACTCCCGGTAGCGAGGAAATCGGCGTGTCATCGCCTCTGGAAGATCACCGGGATCAATGCTGCAAGCTGAAAGCGTGTAGTAGCCGGCAATTTCGTTCGTTGCGATGGCACGCATCACATACACAGCAGCAAGACCCCGGCGCACATCCTGGCCAGCCTGCCGCCGAAAATAATTGTCCAACTGCTCGTTTCCACACGAAAAACCGGAGCGGTCCTCCTGCAAATCGAGTAGCTCAAAGCGATACTGCACTGACACCATCAGCTATTTGCCAAAGAATTCGTCATACTCGCGAAATGCTCGACGCAGGTTCTCGACCGGCGGGGGGTTCAAGAGCGCCTCAACAAATCGCATGCCATCTTCCGGCGATAGCTTGATCACCTGATGTTCCCGGATTGTCTCCTCGGCAGCTTCCTCAAGCGCGCTCACCACAAAATCCGTCAGGCTCCGCCCTGACAAATCGGCCGCATACTGAATGAGCCGCTTCTGATCAACCGTTAACCTGGCTTCAAGTCGTTCGCGTTTTGGAGAAGTCGATGTACTCATGCGGTGCATCCCGTCGGACTAGCTGGTGACTC
>CAZRNC010000592.1:0-1585 GCA_964601285.1 uncultured Thermomicrobiales bacterium
GTACTTGAGCCCCTTACCCTCGCCTGCTTCATCGGTAACTTCGCCATCCTCGGGGATTGGCATGCTGCCGGTCAGTTCGGACTGGTTGTCTTCAGGCTCATATTTGCCAAGACGCGGTTCGATAATCCGTTCGGTGATGATGGTCATCAACAGCGCCATGAGGAGTGTAGAGACAATATTGAAGTAGAGATTTGCGGTGATCGTGATCGATGCGCTGGGGTCGGTCAGCGCGATTGCCTCGTTCGTCATTTCGGTCAGCAACGCATCAAGCGGCGCTATCAGGATATTGACCGAGAAGGCGGCGCTCACACCGGCATACGCCGCAGCTATACCTGCTAACGGATGACGCCCGACACTGAGGAACGCTGCCGCCCCAAGCGGTATGAGAATCAGATATCCGGCGTCGGTCGCGACGCTTGAAAGACCACCGATCAGGACGATGATGAACGTCAGCGCCTGGCGTGGTGCGATGCGGACAAGCCCACGGATCAGTGCTGCCATCAGTCCGACCTGCTCGGCAACACCAACACCAATCATGGCAACGAAGATAACCGCCACAACATTGAAGTTGGCAAAATTATCAACGAACGACGTGAAGATGAATCGCAAGCCCTCAATCGAAATCAGGCTCTTGATCGCCACTTCCTGGGTAATGATGATGTATTCGTTGTCGAGCCGGTCGACAATCGTAACCGGCTGATCCGAGCCACCAAGCCATTCGTATTCGGCTTCGATTGGAACCGGAACGATCACATCTTCGGTGACACTAACTCCCGCAATGTCCAGAACAAGCGAGAGCACGATGACGATTGCGATCAGATAGACAAAGATCATGACCGGATGGGGAACCTTGTTTCCCATCGTTTCGATGCCGTCCAGCATCCGCTGGGAGAAGGTGCGTTTTGCGTTGGGTTCCAAAGGTTCGGAGGTTGCGCTCATGTCACTGCTCCTCGCTCCACGCCTGCGCCAGCCGGATGCACATCTCGGTGGCACGGGTCATGTCCTGAACACTGATCCATTCCAGTGGGCCATGGATGTTCTGCATCCCGGTGAAGAGATTTGGTGTCGGAACCCCCAGTTCGGTGAGGCGTGAGCCATCGGTTCCACCGCGAATTGGCTGGGAGAACGGCTCGATGCCCATCTCCCGGCAAACCTGGTTGGCCAGTTCAACCGGCCGCATATCGTCGATCAGCCAGTAGCGCATGTTGCGATACTGGTTGGTGATCTCGCACCAGATCCTTGCCCGCGGTTCGGTTGCTGCCACGGTGTCGCAGACTGACTGCATCAGTTTGCCGATCGACTCAAGTTCGTCCAGTTCGAACGCCCGGAGAATGAAGTTCAACTCGGCAGATGCTGCCCCACCGTGCATCTCGTAGAGATGGATGAACGGCTCGCGGCCATCGGTCGTTTCCGGCGTCAGGGTGATATGCGGCAGTGTCATCACGATCTTGGCAGCCAGATGGAGTGCGTTGACCAGCACGTCCTTGGCCTGGCCAGGGTGGATCGAAACACCTTCAATCCGCACGGTTGCCTTGTCCGCCGAGAAGGTTTCGTAGACGATCTCGCCAACTTCCGCACCATCCAG
>CAZRNC010000593.1:0-1585 GCA_964601285.1 uncultured Thermomicrobiales bacterium
GTGGCTACGCGGGGAGATCGCATTCAGGAATCCGGTCTCATCTACGCATGGGCGACCATCGATCAGGATGTCCGCTCCGAACTCGACTCGATCGACCCCGACGGTTTTACGATCTCTCCCGTTGCCGGCACGAACGCGCACTGGATCAACTATGTGGCACTGGCGGGGATACCAGGGGTCAAACTCGACCTCCGGAGTGGCATCGAGATCGGTACCCGGATCAACGTCCAGGTAGACGTGCCGGTTCACATTCGGTCCGGCATCGAGGTTGGCAGCCGGCTCGATCTGAAAACCGGTGAGGATGACGAAGTCGCCATCCGTTCCGGCATCGAGGTTGGCACACGAATCCATGTCGCCACCGAGCAGGCGATAGCATCCCGCAGCGGTATCGAGATCGGCACCCGGATCAACGTCGTTGTCGAGGTTCCTGTCCGCATCCGAAGTGGCATCGAGATTGGCAGCCGGGCTGCAATCCAGCACTGGCGCAATGTCCGCATCCGCAGCGGTATCGAGGTCGGCATGCGTGACGCCTACACCGGGCCGGGCACCGGCATTGTCGTGCAAGGCGAATCCTTCAGTCCCAACGAACTCCGCGAAGGTGACAGCTTCAACGTCGTCTTGCCCTGGGCCGGATTGCAGGGCATGAGCGGCCTAGCCCATGTGCGATCCCGGACGATGCGAGACGACCGTGACGAGCAGGACATCACCCTGGACGTGGCTCCACATCCGGATCCTCGACTCGTGCCAAGGATGGCAGGTGGCGGCCGGCCGGGTATTCAACCGGTGCGGTCTGACATCGCCCGGAGGGTCGCCCGGCAGGAACGCCAACAAGACCGTATCGAACGTGAGCGATCGCAATGACGCTGACTAGAGGAATGCATGGATCAGGGCATATGGATAGCAGCGGTTGGGTTGCTGGGTACGGTGGCAGGCGTGGTGGGGACGCTGCTTGCGACCCAGCTTCGCTTGCGCATGGAGTGGCAGACACACAGCCGCGACCAGCTCATCAGCTACTACCAATCCGAGCTGGCCCACTCCCGCAACGAGTGTGCGAGGTGGCAGGAACTGGCGCTGAAGAATCTCTCCGGCATGGAGGTAGCCCGAGAGGTCATCGAGACGCAACGAACCGAGGCCCCGACATGAGAGCACTGCTATCCCGGTTCTGGTGCTGGCTTACCGGACGCTGCCCGGTTGCCCGGATGGAATACGAAGAGGCGGCACGGCGCTCTGCCGAAGTCCGCGCCTACATCGAGCTACAAGCTCGTGTCCTGAACGATCAGCGGAGGAGCCAATGACGAGCAATGAGATCGCTGTGATGGTCTGGACAGTGCAGGCAGCGGTAGGGGTGCTGTTTTCCGGTGTGATGATGATCTCCCGCTACGGCAACCTGAAAGCCCTTGAGCGCTATGAGGGAAATGGTGATCGTGACTACCGGATCTTCCTTGCCCAGCAGGACATCCGCCGGTCGCTGGTGCGCTATGTCTCGTTCCTGATGGCGTTTGTGGTTGGGCTGCTGTTCACCCTGACGGCACACACCAGCTGGCTGGACCGGCCACCGGTCTGGCTGGTGCGCAACTGGATTTGG
>CAZRNC010000594.1:0-1580 GCA_964601285.1 uncultured Thermomicrobiales bacterium
AGGCGAGGGAGGTCTCATGGTTGCAGAATCCGAGATTCGCAACGTTCAGTTGTTGATTGGCGGCAAACTGGTCGACTCCGCTGAAGGAGCGACGTTTGTCAGCACCAACCCGGCGACGACCCAGGAGATTGGATCGGTTGCCAAGGCCGGCAAGGAAGACGTTGATCGAGCAGTTGCGGCCGCTCGCAAGGCGTTTGATGAAGGCCCCTGGCCGAAGATGAGCCCCTACGAACGTGGCCGCGTTATCCAGCGCCTGGCCGATCTGATCCGCGAGCGGTCAGATGAAATTGGTCTGCTGGAGAGCCGCGACACCGGCAAGCCGCTTGCCCGGGCGCGTGGCGAGATCATGGGCAGCGCCGCTGTCTTTGATTACTACGCCGGAGCCGGCGACAAGTTCTACGGCGAAACCATCCCGATGAACGCAACGACGATGAACTTCACCTTGCGTGAGCCGATCGGTGTTGCCGGCCTGATTGTGCCCTGGAACTTCCCGTTCATGATGGCGGTCTGGAAGGTTGCACCGGCCCTGGCGTCTGGCTGCACGATGATCCTGAAGCCGGCCAGCGTTACTCCGCTCAGCGCTGTTGCGCTCGGCGAGCTTGCCCTTGAGGCAGGCGTTCCCGAGGGCGTGCTCAACGTCCTTCCGGGACCAGGTGCGGAAATCGGCGAGTACATGTCGGCCCACCCGGGTATCGACAAGATCGCGTTCACTGGCGAAACTGCAACCGGCGCTGCGATCCTCAAGGCCTCGGCCGACACGATCAAGAAGGTGTCGCTGGAGCTTGGCGGCAAGAGCCCGAACATCATCTTCTCCGATGCCGACCTCGAGAAGGCATCAGCCGCCGCCGTTCAGGCGATCTATGGCAACAGCGGCCAGGTTTGCACCGCCCGCTCGCGCTTGTTCCTCGGCAAGCAGCAGTATGACGACTTCATGACGCTGCTGGTCGACGCCACCGAGAACTTCACCGTCGGCGATCCGCTGGATCCGAAGACGATGATGGGACCGGTCATCTCGCAGTCGCAGTACGATCGGGTGACCTCGTACATCAACATCGGCAAGTCCGAGGGCGCCGAGCTGGTCTATGGCGGTGCTCGCCCGTCGGCGATTGACACCGGCTACTTCCTGCAGCCGACGATCTTCTCCCAGGCATCCAACGAAATGCGGATTGCCCAGGAAGAGATCTTTGGCCCGGTGTTGACGGTCATCCCGTTCGACGACGAGGAAGAAGTGATCCGCGCCGCCAACAACAACGACTACGGTCTGGCCGCATCGGTCTGGACCCAGGACATCGGCAAGGCGATGCGCGTTGCCCGCGGCCTGCGCTCCGGCCAGGTTTCCATCAACTCCAACGGTGGCCCCGGCGTCTTTGGCCCGTTCGGTGGCTACAAGAAGTCCGGCATCGGTCGCGAGCTCGGCATGTACGGCATGGAGCTCTACACCCAGGTCAAGAACGTCTACATCGACATCAGCTAGATATTGGCTGCAATGTGATGACAAACGGCGGGGCAAACGCCCCGCCGTTTGTCGTTTCCTTGTAGGGGCTACGCGCTGCGTCGCCCTGAAGCCAGGGACGTGGAGC
>CAZRNC010000595.1:0-1579 GCA_964601285.1 uncultured Thermomicrobiales bacterium
TCGCGGCTGCTTTCCGCTTCGGTAGCCGGCGCCCTGGCAGCAGGATTCTTCTTGCTGTTGTTCTTCCTGGCAATTGCTATCTACCGCAAGCGGGCGCTTGGTCTGGGCGATGTCTTCCTGGCAGCGCTGATCGGAACCATGGTCGGGGTGGAGTGGGTCACCCACGCACTGATCCTCGGGATGTTGCTGGCGGCAGTTGGCGGACTCTTCCTGGTAGCAATCCGGGTCAAGAAGCGCACCGATTACATCCCCTACGGCGCGTACCTCTCACTTGGCGCAATGATCGTGGTGATGGTCACCGCCTGATCGACGAGATCATCAGGTTCGCCTGGGGCGTGGCTTCTGGAGCATCAGGAATTCATGCTCGCGAATCTCGAACGTCCATCCGGCGACGGTCGCAATCGCTGGTGAACTCTGCTCCGAGAAATGGATCGTTACTGTCTGCCCGTCGACCTCGTACTCCTCCTCGGCGTTGAGCGCAAACGGATGACGTGGGCTTGCCACAATACTCAGCGCACCGCCGGCCCGGTCCACCGCAACCTCGACCAATCGCAGCGCTTCTGCTTCATCGAGCACGATCGTTCCTTTCATCGGCAAATTCCCGGTTCAGATACCGGGTTGGATGTTATAATCGTCTGCTGTCACAGCCGTGACACTGACCCCGTAGCTCAGTTGGTAGAGCAGTGGACTTTTAATCCATGGGTCCTCGGTTCGAGTCCGAGCGGGGTCACCTCTTCCAGGTCAGAAAGAGTCCGACCTTCGTCCGGATCTGCGCTTCAGAATCCACCATCGCCAGATCCACCTCGGTCTGGTTCTCCAGCCACCCCTCAATTTCAGGATACCGCAGGTGTTCCGGCGTGATTCCGTAGGCTGGCAGGCAACTCAGGATATAGTCCACCATTGGCCGGGCCGTGCGGAACACAAGCGTATTGTCCAGCACCTCAAGCCTGGACCGAAATCCAGCAGCGGCAATCTGGTTCCCGGCATTCTCAAGGCAGAACCGATCAACCACCGGTTGCAATGGCGGCTCGCCTATTCCTTGCAGGACATCGTTGATCCGGCTGTTGAAATACTCCATGTTGGTTCTGGAATTGGTCGCAATCAACACGCCCTGGCGCGCAACCCGGTGCAGTTCAGACAGTGCTTTCGGAATGTCCGGGACGTGATAGAGCATGTGCCGGGCAACGGCCCAATCGAACTCGCCATCGGCGATCGGCAATTCCTGAGCGTCGCCGACAATGCCTTCCACGTCTGGTGGAAGCCCGGCGATCATACCGGCAGACTGGTCCAGGCCAACCAGCCGGCCGGTATGTCCCTGCGACCGGAGATGTGCCAGGAAATGACCCGTCCCACACCCCGCATCGAGCAACGACTCATCACCCTGCAACCCGAGTATCCGCGCCGACTCGGCGTTCAGGTCAATGTCGCGCGCCTGGTACCGACGATGTATGCCAATCCGAACCTGGAGCGGATCCGGGCTGCCATACTGCCGGGTCAATTCGTCGCGAGCCATTGGTTATGAGCGATCGAGCGGCACGTGCAAGCGCGGTTCCTCGACGAGTTCATCCATCTCGACCGT
>CAZRNC010000596.1:0-1572 GCA_964601285.1 uncultured Thermomicrobiales bacterium
TGACGTCATCGGGAAATCCCGTGGGTCGAGATCCCTCGACTTCGCTCGGGATGACAAGCAAAACGCCGTTCTTCCCCTCGCAACTTCGACGTTCCTGAAACAGTTTGCACAAGCGGCATGCAGGCTTCCCCAATACCGCACGACAACCCATGCCTGATACAATCCCGGCTCGCCACAACGTGACGTTGGGGAACGTTATCGTGCGTTGCAGCAATCATTCAAGGAAAGGGGATGCCTGATGGCAGCCGTACTCAACATGAACGACATTCCAGACCATCCGACCAACGAACACGTACGGATGAAACGCGAGAGGAAGAACACTTGCGAGCGACCTATCTAACCGGAGAGCATGTCCATCTCCGGGGTATGCAGGAGTCGGACAAAGACCATTCGTCCTCCTGGTTTGACGCGCCGTTCCCGGCAGATGTATCCCGGGCGGAAACGTTTATCAAGGATGAGAACAAGGACCCCGACGCCCGGAAGAAGCATCTGATCATTGCGCAGAACAGCGATGACACGATCGTTGGCCGGCTTTGCGTTTGGACCAACGGCCGCATCGCCGACATCTGGTTCCAGATGAACCCGGTCCGCGACGACAACGACGCGCTCCAGGCTGAAGTGCTGGGCATGGTCATCCCGTGGCTGGTGGACGAGGCCTCGTTGCTCTGCGTCACCTGCGTGGTTCCGGCTGATGAGAGCGAGACCATCGCTGCTGCTGAATCGCTGGGAATGGTCCCCAGTGTCCGCCTGCGTGAGCAGATCGCGCGGCCCGGCCACCGGGTCGACCAGATCTTCTACCAGGCGCTTGGGAAAGTCTGGAGCTTCCCGGAGGAGGTACCCGGTGAATAACCCGATCATGATCGGCAAGCGGATTTATCTGCGGCCACTCATCAAGAACGACGCAACCGAGATGGCGAAGTCCGAGGCGGAAGAGTCGGAAACGATGATGCTCCGCTGGCGCTACCCGAACTCAGCTCTTGCCTGGGCGGAGTACATCGAGAATATGCACAAGGAACAGCCACCAACATCCGTCAGTCTGGCGGTCTGCCTCAAGGAGGACGACACGCTGCTCGGAACGGTCGAACTGCATGATATCGACTACATCAACCGGACAGCCGAAACCGGCAGCTGGCTCCAGCGTCCGGAGTTCCGCGGCAAGGGCTACGGAACCGAAGCCAAGCACCTGCTACTGGAATACGGATTCGACCGGTTGCAGCTCTACAGTCTCTGGTCCTGGGTGTGGGAACCAAACACCCGCTCGGCTGCGGCGCTGAGGAAACAGGGCTACCGGCCGGCCGGCAAGCTGCTGCGTCAGGACATCAAGAACGGCGTCGTCTACGGTGCGTTCATGTTCGACGTACAACGTGCAGACTGGATCGAAGCCCGCGAGGCCTGGCTGGCTACGCAGCCTGCCTGATCTTCACCATCGTACGACTCAAGGGCCGCATCGGATTCGATGCGGCCCTGCTTATGCCTGGCGCAGGGTTGCTTTCGTCTCGTAGGGGCACAATTCATTGCGTCCCATTCGCATCAAGTTAAGCCAATTCCAACGAAGAGAGCACCGGTTCAATT
>CAZRNC010000597.1:0-1561 GCA_964601285.1 uncultured Thermomicrobiales bacterium
AGGTGCAGATGGAATCTATTGCCAGCGATGAAGAAGTCTCGTTCCCACCAGCGCATTACAAACCGATCGACGAACTGCGGTTCATCGGGACCGAGGGACGTAATGAGGGCAACCGCCTCGACTTCGTTCTCAACGACGACGGCTCGATCCGCTTCATCCGCCCCGGCGGCCGGGTTGCTACACCGGTTAAGTAGTTATGTTATCCCGACGAAAGAAGGATCCGTAGCCCTGGAGAACGGATCCCTCCTTCGTCGGGATGACAGTTTGGACACTGCCTCCCTGGCGTGAACGGGAGGCGCTGGATGCTATCCCCGGGCGTTTTCGCCCTGGTGGATATACGTCGTTTTGCCAACTCGATGGAGCACCAGCGAGGGGTTGAATCCGTCGTCGTGTGGGGTTTCCGGGTGGACGGTTTCGGTGGTGGCCTCAGGCGATTCGCCGGCCGGGTTGGACATGATCTCCCAAGCGACACGGCCATCCATATAGTCCGGTGGGGTCAATCCCAGCAGCGACAGCACCGTCGGCGCAATGTCGATCGCACCGGTCGGCGTCTCGCTGACGAACCCCTCGCGGAAGCTCGGGCCGCTGGCAATCGCTGTTGCGTGCAGGTCGTACGGCGAAACCGAACCATGGGTTGACCGTAGCGCAACCTGCTCGGTGAGCGCCGCGACCGTTCCCGGCACACCCTGTGCGTTTTCTTCCCGCGTCCAGACCGGGCTGACCGCCAGCAACGGAGCACGTTCGGTGAGGTGACCATTCCAGGCTGCGGAGATCGGCAACACGCCTGGCAGCGCGGCGATCTCCGGAGTGCCGCCAAAGACGACACCGGCCCACGGCTGCTCCTGAAACCAGCGCACCAGCGGCTCAAGTTCCTGGGCAGTTGGTGTGGTTCCGTTGTTGGCGTAGACAAAGTCGCTGGCAGTCGTCAGCTCAAGTTCGGATTCCAGATCAATGCCAGCCCGGGCGATGTATTCACCCAGCGACCGGTGGTGTTTGACCGTCGAGTGGCCATGATCCGAAAGCAAGAAGATGTCGAACTGGTCGCGGATTCCTCGCCGCTCCATGCCATCCAGAATGTGGGCCAGTGCCGCATCGCAAGCGCGCATCGCGGCGATGCTCTCGTTGCTGCCGAGGCCGTGATGATGCAGGGCGCTATCAACTTCGGCAAGCCAGTTGACAATCAACCGGCATTCCGGATCGTCCAGAAAGATGTCGGTGACGGCACGGGCTGCGTATTCAAGCCGATCCAGCGGGTGGTCGGCGTCCTTCGGCGGAACTGGTCCCAACTTGTCGCGCAAAGAATAGAGGTCGGGACGGTCATAGGCAGTGTTGGTGTTGACGATCCGGTATGGATGCAGACGCGACCAGAGAAGCGCTGCACCGGCGGACGATGTCGCCGCGATGGCAACCCGCGCATCGTGAGCGTCGAGCATCTCACCGAGACTCGGCACCTTGATTGCCGGCCCGGTTGTCGCTTTATCCAGCGCCTGGAGATCCTCGAAGCTTGATGTGTCGATGATCCCGTTGTCGGTAGCACCTGGAACCCGCATGACGTTGGCCA
>CAZRNC010000598.1:0-1555 GCA_964601285.1 uncultured Thermomicrobiales bacterium
ACTTGCCGGTATTGAGAATCCATACTCCAGCAGCGCCATCGAATCGGTGTACCAGCTTGCCTCGTTGCTTCCGAGCACGACGCTGATCAATGTCCTCCCGTTGCGTTCGGCGACAGTCATCAATGAATACCCGGCGTCGTCGGTGATGCCGGTCTTGCCGCTGATGACGCCAGGATATTGGCCGATCAACTGGTTCCGCTGGGTGAAGTTGAACCCTTCGCCGGAGAACCCGGGAGATCCGGAAATGCGCAGGAAGTCCGGCTGGCTCTTGAGTGCCAGGGATGTCATCAACGCGATGTCCCAGGCCGTGGAGAAGTGGCCGTATTGGTCCAGGCCATGCGGGTTTGCCAGGTTGGTGTCGTAGATGCCAAGCGCAGGCAGTCTGCTGTTGGCGTAACTCAGAAAGCCGTTGACGCCATCGATCGAGCCGGACATTCCTTGTCCGAGATTGCGGGCAATCGTCATAGCGGAATCGTTACCGCTCGCCAGCATCAGGCCATGGAGCAATGTATCGAGCGAGAGATTGTCGCCTGCAGAGAGGCCGGCGGTTGCCTCTCCGACCAGGTCGGATTCTGTGACGGTCATCCGCTGGTCCAGCGATCCGGTATCGAGTGCGAAGTAGGCGGTGAAGATTTTGGTGAGGCTGGCTATTGCGACCCGTTCGTAGGGGCGCTGCTGGAAGAGAATTTCACCGGTGCCGGCATCGATGACAATAGCGCTGTGGGCGGCAATATCCGGTTCCTGGGTTTGGGCTGCAACCTGTTGCCCAAAGGTTGAGGTGGCGATAAGGGCGGCAATTACCAATACAATGAGGGGTACCCGCATCAACCAGATTCTCCCTGGAGCTTCGTGTCGATATAGACAGACCGAATGCCGTGATGACGCTCAAAATCGCCAGTTCCGGGCCGGTCAACTGCTCATTCGTCAAGGTGAACGTACAGGCTGGAATGTTGACCACCTGAGTCTATCAGTCACAGTGTACGTACACAAGGTTAGCGAGGGATGTGTCGTCTCCGGCTGTTGAAGCGTTCCGCGCGGACATAGCTTTCGACGCGGTCCATGACGAACTCGCGATCGGCAGCTGCAATGACTTTCCCCTGTTTCTCAACCAGAACGACGGTCGTCGCGCCAGCCGGCAGTTCCGACAGGAGTTCGGAAACAGACGCATCTGCCGGCAGGACTGGCAACGAATCCAGCGGCATCATGATTGAACCGATGGGAGTTGTTGCCCACCGGGCGCGTGGAATTTGCTTGACCGATGACAATCCGACAATGCCGATGACTTCCTGCTGGTCAACAACCAGGGTCGGACCCCGCCGGAAGCTGTCGAGCAGAGATTCAATGCACTCGTCGATCGACATCCCGGCCTGCACCCGGTTCACACCGGCCTGAAAGAGGTCGTCAATCTGCAGGGACTTGCCGGCTTCGGTCCACATCAGGTGGGAGATGCCTTGCGACCGGGAACGGTTGATCGTCCAGCAAATGATCAGCATCCAGGTCCCCCAGACTGCCTGTTCCTCACCAATCGAGAGCAACACCACTCCGCCGAGCAGGC
>CAZRNC010000599.1:0-1545 GCA_964601285.1 uncultured Thermomicrobiales bacterium
GTGTTTGCCGGCGTCACCGTGAAATCCGCGAAGTAGGTGTAGTCGTCATAAAACCGTGATGGTGGCAGTTGCACCAACGGCGGGCCGTCCGGGTCCGGACGTTCGATCCAGGGCAGGTCCTGCCGGGCGATGTCCATTTGCCAGCGCAGATCGAGACTCTGCAGCACACGGGCAGTCTCCTCGTTGTAGCGCCAGGCCGGAGTCTTGTGGCCGGATGGGCGTTCGCCGGTGAGCTGTTCGATCGCTTCAATCGTCCGGGCAGCATCTTCGCGCTGCTCGGCGAAGCTCATCGGCGTGTAGTACTTGTGATCCCAGGAGTGGATCGCGTTCTCATGGCCATCTTCCTGCGCTCGCAGCACGGCGTCCGGCCGGTCCTGGACACAACGTCCAACCCAGCAGAACGTCGCCGGGATGTCGCGGTCGGCCAGGACGTCGAACAGACGCCAGATGCCGGCGTGCAGGTCGTATTCGGTTTGCGAACGCCAGTAGAAGTCGTTCGGCCCCCGGTGGTTTGCCTCACCATAAGGGCCATCGACGTCGATGCTGACAATCAGCGCGGCGCGGTGTCCGGCCGGCCAGCGTGTGGATTCGCTCATGTCTACTCTTCGATCGGTGAAACTGCGACAACTTCTCCAATGAACTCGGCGAAGTTCTCAAGGGCACTTTCGATGACCGCAGTGCCGTACTCCAGTGATGCACGGGTTGCGTCACCCAGCGCACCGTTCGAGGTGTACTCGTCGAACCGGTAGGGGACGGTAACGCTGTACTTGCGCATTTGTGTGCGGAATCCGTGGGTCAACTCGGTCAGTTCGCCCGGTGCAAGGGCCTCCGTCTTGACGACTTCCGGGGCGAGATACATGGCCCAGGATGTCTCCAACTGGCAAGCGTGGCCAACGATACCGCTGCCGACGCCTGCTCCGCCGGTCATGTCGAACTGCTTATCCACTTCCGGATCGGCAAAGCGGAAGTAGCTGGAGAACCCGACCCAGGTTGGTCCGAGTTCCTCATTAATCCGGACGACAGCATCGCCAAGCGGTGCATTGTTGCCACCGTGTCCGTTGACGATCAGGAACCGCTCGAAGCCATGCTCCATCAGCGAACCAACGACTTCTACGAGAATCTGGATGAACGTGTCACTGGAAAGCGTGATCGTGCCGGGGAAGTTCATGTGGTGGTGCGAGACGCCCCACGGCATTGACGGCGCGACGATCGCCCGTGGATAGACCATTTCGCTCGCCTTGCGGCAGAACGAGGTCGCCGCGGCGATGTCCATCGACATCGAGAGGTTTGGTCCGTGCTGCTCCTGCGAGCCGACCGGGATCAGGACGATATCAATATCGTCGATCAGTTCGTTCAGTTCCGGCCAGGAGAGTTCCGCAAGTGCCAGCGGTTGCGCAGTGTTAGCCATTGGTGGGTTTCCTTTCATCGATTCGATTCCTCGCGTAGGGGTGCATCGCATGCGTCCGTTGTCGGACATCGTGTGTCTCAAGACGGACGCATGCGATGCGCCCCTACAATCTACCCTGTTGCAACGCCCAGTGCGTG
>CAZRNC010000600.1:0-1539 GCA_964601285.1 uncultured Thermomicrobiales bacterium
CATCAGCCCAGTGAAGATCATCCAGCAGAATAGCGACCGGCCTCGATCTGGTTGCGCCGGCAATCGCCCGGACACAGCTATCGAAGTACATCGTCCGGTCCTGCGCACCGAGTGGTTCGCTGGATTGCTCGGACTGGTTCATTGCTCGCGCCCGCTCCGGCAGAATCCAACCGAGGTCCAGCTCGTCGGGTAACTCCTCGGCCGGTATGCCGCGCAGCACCTCGACGAACGGAGCGAACGGGCCACCGGTGCTCTCCTCGTAACAGTTCCCGCGCAACACCAGGCCATGTTCGCCGGGCACCTCTCGTTCGAGGAATTCCAACAGATGGCTCTTGCCAATCCCCGGCTCTCCGCCGAGGAAACAGGCTGCCCCGCGCCCCGGTTCACTGTTGTTCAGCACGTCAAGGAGCGCTCGTGCTTCCCGTTCCCGTCCGGTTGGCGTTGTGGGTGATCGCAAAGTCACGGGTAGATCTGCTCCCCATCGTCAGATTCCAGCACGATCGCTTCGGTCGGACACATCTCTGCTGCAAGAAACAGCACATCGTCATCAACGCTTCCAGCGTCGATCAATCGCACCTTGTTTTCCGAGTCCAGCAGAAACGCGGTCGGCGCGGTAACAACACAGTTTCCGGCGGAAACACACTTCTCCCGGTCGATTCGAACACGCATGCAGTCGTCCTCTCAGGTTGCCGTTCTAGAATACCCCCAATTGGCAGGTATGGACTTTCTGGTGATCGTTGCGAGGTAATGAGGATGTTAGCGTTTAGTCAACTAAACTCTGCTGGCTGGTTGTCAGATCGTTTCCCGGTTTCGAATGTATGGAGCGTCGTCCAAAATGTACTGCGAGTCGTCAGATTTCCACCAAGAAAAGTTATCACCGTCAGACCACTCCAGCACCTTCGGGCGCAGGAATCTTCTGAAGCGTGCCGCAATTCTCGGACTATCGATACCCTCATTCAGTCTCATCCTGGCCGCATGTGGCGATGATGATGAACCGGTAAATAGTTCCACTCCAACTTCCACACCAACAACTCCGGTTGAGGTCGCGCCGCCTACGGCTACGACCGGTGCAACCGCTGTACCCGAACCTGAAATCGGCGGCGGTACGTTGTACTTGCCGATCCAGACCGGCGATAGCGGTGTTGGCAATCCGATCCTCTCCAGTGCGACTCAGGGTATTCCCTGGTATGTCTTCAACCGACTGATGACCTATGACGATGTTGGAGACCTCGAGCCGGACCTGGCTGCATCCTGGGAGTTCTCGGCGGACAATCTCGAACTTACGCTAAACCTCGCTGAAGCGACCTGGCACGACGGGCAACCATTTGATGCAACAGATGTGATCTTCACACTGGATAGCATCATCGACGAGGCCACCGAAACACCACTCCGCAGCCGCCTGAAGGTCGCCGGCGAAACCATCGGCTGGACATCTCCGGATCCCCGGACAGTTGTTCTGACCATGCCAGCTGCGTTTGCACCACTGCTCTATAACATCAACGAAATCCCGATGATTCCCCGGCACCTGCTTGAAGATTC
>CAZRNC010000601.1:0-1525 GCA_964601285.1 uncultured Thermomicrobiales bacterium
AGCCAATCGGCCCGCCGGCAATAGCGTCGGGACATACCGGGCAATCGGGGTTGGCACAACGTGTGATTTCCGGATCATCCATGATGACGCGCCGGGCAAGATCGACGGTTTCAAGCAATGGATAGATGCGCCAGCGGGATGCGCCCACCAACGCCACCTGCTCCAGCGGATGGAGTGCCGCATACAGGTTGGGGAATCCGTTTGAACAGGAACCGATGTCGACGCCAACCGGCCCGTTGGCCCAGCGGCGAAAGAGCCGGCGGCCGGCACGTTGTTCCGCAAGGTGAATGGCCGTCATCCGGTCCAGCCCGACACCCATCAGGACAACTGATCCGCCAAGCCGTTCCATCGCTTCCAGCGGAGCGTAAACGTCATCGCCTGCCTGCCCGAGGATCAGTTCTCCGGCCAGCGGGCCAACTGCAGCAAACGGATTGAGCGGATGATTGCCGCGTACGCGCTCCGGCATCGACAGCACAGCTTTTGGGATTGCGCCCATCCACTGGTTAACCGCGTTGGATGCCGGAGTATACGACTCCCCGGTCACTGCAGGAAGTCCGTAGTCATTGCGATAGTCCCAGCCGTTGCGCTCAAGTTGCAACTCGGGTGGCGGGAAGATTTCGAACTCGTCGACAAAGGTCGGGACGACCACGGTGCAGCCTTCAGCCAACAGGCCATCGATAATCGTTCTGGCTCCGCCATCCACCTCGCCAAACGAGCGCAACGAGGAGTGGACGCAAAGCGGCAGGCCGGAGAGACCTGCCGCTTTGGTTGCATTTCGGATGTCTTCCAATGTTACCGGCATACGCGCCTACACCTTGATGTCCACCGGGAACGTTTCAAGCCCCTGCTTGATCCGCCCTAGGAAGCGGGCAGCATGCAGGCCGTCGAGAATCCGGTGGTCAATCGAGAGCGACAGGTTCATCATCGGCCTGATGGCGATGGCATCGTCAATCACAACCGCCCGTTTGGTGATCGCCTCGATCGAGAGGATCGCCGCTTGCGGCTGGACGATGATCGGCGTCGAAAGGAGCGTGCCGAACGTGCCCGGATTGTTCAGGGTGAATGTGCCACCGGTCACATCGTCCGGCAACAGCTGGTTTGCCCGGGCACGGGTCGCCAGATCCTGGACCGAACGGGCCAGCCCGACCAGACTCTTCTCATCGGCATTGCGAATGACCGGAACGATCAGGCCGTCATCGACGGAAACCGCCACGCCAACATTGATCGCCTTTCGCCGGATGATCTTGCCGTCGTCCCAGGCAGCGTTCAGTTCCGGCTGTTCCCGAAGGGTCTGTACGAGCACCTGCAGAATGAGCGGCATGAAGGAGAGATCGAAGCCCTCCGAATCGCGGAACCGCTGCCGGTTGTTCTTGCGCGCGGCAACGACGTTGCTCATGTCCGCTTCCATCCAGGCGGTGACGTGCGGAGCAGTCTGAACAGAGCGCACCATGTGATCGGCGATCTGCCGGCGCATCTGGCTGGCCCGGACCACCTCGTCGCCCGGCATAAGCTGGACAACCTGCGG
>CAZRNC010000602.1:0-1520 GCA_964601285.1 uncultured Thermomicrobiales bacterium
AAGTCGGTGACCCGTGTGAGGAGCTTGCTGGACGGAACCAGCTCCTTCGACACGATCCGTGTGTCGATCCCTTCGTAGAAGTCTTTGCGTGTGCGCAGCGCCATCACGACCTCTTCGAGCGATGTATTGCCGGCTCGCTCCCCGATACCGTTGATCGTGACTTCTACCTGCCGTGCGCCGGCCTCGACAGCAGCCAGGGTGTTGGCAGTCGCCATACCGAGATCGTTGTGGCAGTGGACCGAGATGATCACATTCTCGATGCCAGGGGTGTTTGCCTTGAGATACTCAATCAATCGGCGATACTCGGCCGGCGTGGTGTAGCCAACGGTGTCTGGCACGTTCAGCGTGGTTGCGCCCTCTTCGATTGCCGCCGCGAAAATCCGGCAGAGGAAGTCCCAGTCGCTACGGGTAGCATCTTCAGCCGAGAACTCGACATCGGTGAGATAGCCTTTGCAGCGGCGAACTGACTGGCGGGCAATCTCGACGACTTCGTCCGGGGTTTTCCGCAGTTTGAACTCCATATGCACCGGCGATGTTGCAATGAAGGTGTGAATCCGGGCTGCTTCAGCGTGCTGGACTGCTTCCCAGGCAGCGTCAATATCGGTCGGGTTGGCTCTGGCCAGCCCCGCCACGACGACACCCTTCACCTCTTTGGCAATGTTCCGGACGGCGTCCAGGTCGCCGGGCGAGGCGGCCGGGAACCCGGCTTCCATGATGTCTACGCCAAGGCGCACCAGTTGCCGGGCAACCTCGATCTTCTCCGGAGACGTCATCGTCCCGCCGGGCGATTGCTCGCCATCCCTCAAGGTAGTGTCGAATACATATACGCGATCAGTCATGGTTTCCTCTTCAATCGTCAGAACGCAATGGTCCACCGGTGCCACCTGCAATCCGGCATCGATCAACGCCGCCCCTGTTTGCCACAGGGGCTAACTAAGCATCAGGCGCACCAGTGACGAACTGCGAAGTGCATCCATGCCTGATCGGTTGACGAAATCTGCCGGTGACAAGTCTTACTCCAATGAAAACAAAAATCCCCGCCCCTGAAAGGGACGAGGTTCAACCCGCGGTACCACCCTTGTTAACCGGCAGTGTGCCGGCTCACTTGGCTCGCGATAACGGGCGAATCCCGGCCGGGGTTGGCACTGCTGCCTCATCCCGGCGGCTCAGGTGCGAGTTCGCGGGCGACTCTGCTACCGGTCTCTCACCAACCACCGGCTCGCTGAAGCGGAATGTTGCCTGCTACTACTCACCGTCAAAGCCTCTGGCCTGACTGCAAGTGAATCTACCAGCGATCGGGATGGGATGTCAACAGGTGATTGATCGACTGGCAGGTGGTTCCATGGGGCGACTTGCATTCGCCCACGTGTCCAATAGTTTCAGGATCATCGAACGAACGCGGGGAAGTACGGCGTTTAGCTTGTCATCCTGAGTAGTATGACCAGCGTATCGTGACGTGTGTCCAGATACTTTCGTAGGGGCGTCTTGCATACGCCCGGTTTCACGCCTCGGGGGCCAGA
>CAZRNC010000603.1:0-1511 GCA_964601285.1 uncultured Thermomicrobiales bacterium
ACGTTGTAGTTGCGGGAGTAGACCAGCGCAAAATCGCGGGCATCAATGCCGGTAAAGCGTTGGCGAACCAGCCCGTTCTCCAGTGGCTCATCGTCCAGCCGCCGGCCGGTGTGGGCCACCGGGATACCCGCTTCGGTAACGACCGTGATATCGAAATCTGCGACACGGGTGTAGGACGGATCGAGCAGATTGCTCATGCCGTGGGCGTCGGAAAGGGCGGGATACCAGTAGCCCAGTCGCAGCACATCGGAATCGAGCATCGTGTATCCCCAACCGGTCGGATCGACGCCAACGTTCAGGTGATACTCAATGTCGATCGTGGCCGGCGCCTGCAAGCCACGCGGCACATCCAGCACCAGCGTAAAGCCATCGTTCAGCGAGCCAGGTGTGACCGGTTCGCCATTCAGGGCGATGCTATCCAGCGTGAAGAAGCCGTAGCCGGCTGGCACGACCTGCAGGAAGAGCTGATCCGGCAGGGGCGCGTGAAACTCGCGCATCGTGATCGTTTGGCTCACCCGAAGGAAGCCGGTGTCGACGTTCATTTCGGTGACGTTGATCGCGTAGTGCGCGTCAACATCGGGCAGCTCGACCTGCTGGTCGGCCGGGCGCGGATCGGGAACATACGCCGGCGGGTCGATCTGTTGTGGCATTGATTGCGTGGTCGGTTCGGGTTCCGGGGTTGCGGTCGGTTCCGGTTCGCTGGTTGCGGTTGGCTGCGGTGGGACGGGAGTGCTGGTCGCAGCCGGTTCCGGAACAGTTGCGACGGTCGAGGTTGCCGGTGCCGGGGCGCTGGTGGCGGTTGGATCGACCGCTGCAGCAACGGTGGTTGCCGTTGATTCTGCGCGGGGCGTTACGGTGACAACGATGTTGTCCAGTTCATTCGTGCCACAGGCGGCGATGACCGGCATGAGCAGGGTGACCAGTAGCAGAATGCCGATGAAACGTTTCATGACGAGTCTTTTCCAGTGCGCCGGAAATAAAGAACACCCGCACCAGGCGGGTGACAGGATTGGTTCGCAGAAATTCGGAGGTGCTGGGCGGATTCGAACCGCCGATCAGAGTGTTGCAGACTCCTGCCTTACCACTTGGCTACAGCACCGGACTGGACCCGGATATCCGGACCAATCTGAGGATAACATGCCGGCATGATCTCTCACAATCCAACCGGTGCCTGTCGGTCAATATGCCTGTGTTAACCGATAAAAAGAACTTGACAGGTTACAGACGTTGCAGGATACTGTAACCAGTATTGCGATCTTTCCGGTTACCATGTCAAAGGAGACCCCGTGACAACCACCATGACCTCGACCGCCGCCTTCATTGAACAGACTGCGTCAGATTGGGACACCTGGTCCGCGTTGGTCGATTCGCTCTCCGACGAGCGCAAGCATGACCCCGGCGCGGTCGGCTTCTGGTCGGTCAAGGACGCCATCGCCCACATCGCCGTCTATGAGGCTTGGACCCTGAAGTGGCTCGAACCAGCATTGGAAGGGAACCCTGCCGTCTTTGAC
>CAZRNC010000604.1:0-1508 GCA_964601285.1 uncultured Thermomicrobiales bacterium
ATAGGTGGCTGCCGAGATCGTGGCAGACGGTGTCGCAGACGCGAAGAAGGTTGGAGCAAGTTCGATATCAAGTCGTTCGGCGGCGTCGATGATGCCACCGATGTAACTCCGGATGTTCCGGTTCCTGTCGATGACTTCCTGCCCCTCAGCCCAGGCCCGTTCCCGGAACCGGTCCAGTTCGGACTCTCCCCGGCAGAACGTATTTGTCTCGTGGCTGATACCACCAACTGCTACTCGCATGTCACCAATCCCTCAATCTGGACTACTGGCGAGCCGACCTCGCCGGAGAACATCGTAGTAGGCGTGCCTGGCTACGGCAACCGGCCGGCAACTGGATACAATTCAGGTGATCTGGGCAGATTGCCATGGGAAGCGAGTGCGATCATGAACGTTCTGGAGACCGCTCGGCTGCGGATGCGTCCGTTCCAGATGGACGATCTCGAGCGTGCCCACGAGCAGTTCGATCTCCATCCCGACGTTTGGCGCTACGATCCTGGCTATCCCCCCGGAATCGACCATCGCCGGCGCTGGTTGATTTACCGGATACGGGAGTTTGAGGAGCACGGATACGGTTGCTGGGCTATCGAACTCGCCGGATCTGGTGAACTCATTGGAGCGTGCGGTCTCGACCGCGGCAGGAGAATTGGCGGGAAGCTGGATTCGATCGAGGTCTACTACCGGCTGGGCCGTGACTACTGGGGTCAGGGACTCGCCACCGAAGCAGTTTCTGAAGCGGTGCGATATGCGTTCAGTGAACTTGGAGTGGAAACAGTCATCGCCCACGCCGACGTCGAGAATGCTCCCTCCATCGCCCTCCTCACTCGAATCGGGTTTGAGGTTGCACCAGATCCCATTCGCCCCCACAACGTGAAGGCTGTATTGTCCGCTCCATCTCATTCCGACGAATGAGAAATCCGTAACCTCGTTTATTGGATTCCTCACTCGTCGAAACGCAAGATTTCCTACCCCAACCAGCTTGCCGGCTCATACATTGCCGAGCGCAGACCGGCCCAAAGGTTGCGGTATTGCTCCCAGGGGGTGTCGCCGAGAACTTTGATCGTTACCGGAGAGATCCGTTCGATGCCCTTGGTTCGGGATGCCCGATCGCATTGCGGCATCGTCAGGAAGTCAACTTCGAGATCCCAAGGTGTTTCCGGCTGATAGGTCTTTGCCTGATCGAGATTCCGGAGCGCCCGGTCGGCCGCAGCGGTGATCTCCGGCAGTGTTGCTGACGGTGGCCGGCAGATTGCAGCATTCCGCCCGACGGACTCCTTGACGGCCACTGTCTCGATCTGTTCACCCAGGAAGTCGCGTGCTTCGCCCATCGTGGTCGTATCACCGGTAACCATGATAACCGGAATCCCGAGCGACCCCAGCACAGCCGCGTTCAACCCGGTCTCTCCGTGTGGTCGTCCGTTCAGCCGTAGCTCGTGGACGGCTGCCCCGGCAATAGTATGCGGATGGATCGCATTGTAGGTCTTGGCCATTGCGTGATAGCCAACCAGCAC